>NZ_DDFB01000136.1:0-24486 GCF_002336885.1 Novosphingobium sp. UBA1939
CGGGTGTTCACGCCCTATTGGCGGGCGGTGCGGGCCTTGCCGGTGGCGGCGGAGTTGCCCGCGCCCGCGCGGTTGCCGGTGCCGGAGGTCTGGCCCGCCAGTGACCAGTTGGCCGATTGGCAATTATCGCGTGCGATGCGGCGGGGTGCTGCGGTTCTGGCACCCTGGCAAAGCCCCGGCGAGGCGGCGGCGCTGGACCGGCTGGCCGGGTTTGCTGAAAGCCGCATGGCGGCCTATGGCGCACGGCGGGATTTTCTGGCGGAGGAGGCAACCTCTGGCCTGTCGGAGCATCTGACCTATGGCGAGATTTCGCCCCGAACGCTGTGGCACCGGGGCAGGCGCGCTATGGAAGAGGGCAATCCCGGCGCCGAGACATTCCTGAAAGAACTGGTCTGGCGCGAGTTCGCCTGGCATCTGATGTATCACTACCCCGATCTGGGGCGCGAAAACTGGAAGGCCGACTGGAACGCCTTTCCCTGGCGCGGCGACACGGCCGACGCCGAGGCGTGGCGGCGCGGCATGACCGGAGAGCCACTGGTCGATGCCGCGATGCGCGAGATGTTCGTGACCGGGCGAATGCACAACCGTGCCCGGATGATCGCGGCCAGTTACCTGACCAAGCATCTGTTGACTCACTGGCGTATCGGGCTGGACTGGTTCGCCGACTGCCTGACCGATTGGGATGCAGCGGCCAATGCAATGGGCTGGCAATGGGTTGCGGGCAGCGGCCCCGACGCCGCACCTTATTTCCGCATCTTCAACCCGGCGACGCAGGCCGAGAAATTCGACCCCGAAACGCGCTATCGCCGCCGCTGGGTGGCGGAACTGACGCGGGCGCCGGGGGCGGAGGCGCTGTCCTATTTCGACGCCGTGCCGCGATCATGGCGGCTGGACCCGCGGGCGGCCTATCCGATGCCGCGGATTGACCTTGCGGCGGGGCGCGAGCGTGCCCTCGCGGCGCTTGCGCAAGGAAAATCTTGAGCCGAGCGAAATTCTCTGATTTCGTCAACAAAAAGGCCAATCGAAAGACCTTCGAAGGAACCCGTGGGGGGCTACGATGACGGTGCTGACGACGACAAAAGGCCAGACTGGCCTTCCGCGCTATTTTGCGGCCGTGTTCGAGATTGCCAAAAGCCTGAACAGGGGCAGGCTTGATTTCGTGCTGCCCGATGGCAGGCGGTTTCGGGCAGAGGGCAAGGTGCCCGGACCTGCCGCCGAAATCGTTGCCCATTCGCCCGATGTCTTTGCCCGGCTGATCCGCGAGGGCGATCTGGGCTTCAGCGAGGCCTATGTGGACGGCGAATGGTCCACCCCCGACCTGCAAGGCTTTCTGGACCTGATGCAGCAGGGCAATGAGGCCGTCTATGACGGCTTTCCCGGCCTTGGGCTGGTGCGGATCTATGAGCGGATGCGGTTCTGGCTGCAATCGAACAGCAAACGGCAGGCAAGGAAGAACATCGCCTATCACTATGACCTTGGGAATGAGTTCTACGGGCTGTGGCTGGATGAGACGATGACCTATTCCTCGGCCCTGTTCCGCACCGGGCAGGAAAGCCTGGAGCGGGCGCAGACCCAGAAATACGCCGCCATGGTTGACCAGATGGGCGCAAGGCCGGGCGATCATGTGCTGGAGATCGGCTGTGGCTGGGGCGGTTTCGCCGAATATGCCGCGAAGGAGCGTGGGCTGCGCGTGACCGGGCTGACGATCAGCCAGGCCCAGCATGACTTTGCCGTCGCCCGAATGGCGCGGTTGGGGCTTTCGGAGCGGGTAGAGATAAAGCTGCAGGACTACCGCGACGAGACCGGAAGTTATGACGGCATCGCCAGTATCGAGATGTTCGAGGCTGTGGGCGAGAAATACTGGCCCGCCTATTTTGGCACCCTGCATGACCGGCTGCGACCGGGCCGCAACGCCACCTTGCAGATCATCACCATTTCCGACAAGCGGTTCCAAAGCTATCGCAAGCAGGTTGATTTCATTCAGAAATACATCTTTCCGGGTGGAATGCTGCCGTCGCCCGCAGCCCTTCGGGCCGAGATCGCGCGGGCCGGACTGCGGCTGAAAGGCTCGGTCGAGTTCGGGCAAAGCTATAGCCAGACGCTGCGGCGCTGGCACGATACCTTCAACGCTCGCTGGGAAGAAATCGCGCGGCTGGGGTTCGACGACCGCTTTCGCCGGATGTGGAATTTCTATCTGACCTCTTGCGCCGGGGCCTTCGGTGGGGGCAACTGTGATGTGACGCAGATCACCATGACCCGGCCCTGAGACCCGGCCCTGAGGAGCCTTTATGCCCACCGCCTCGAAACTGGTTGCAGCCGTTCTTTTTGCCATTGTCGGGGCGGTTGCCGCCCATCTGTTCCTGCCAACCCTGCCCGAAGGCACCCCTCCGGGATATTTGCGAGAGGTGTCGGCCGCGGTCGGTGCATTCTGGGGCTGGCGGACCATGGGTCGCCGCGTCGGCAAAGGCATGGGAGAGGCGGCAGGATCTGGCATCGTCACATCGGTGGTGATGCTGTTCTGGGTCATGTTGCTGTTCTCGGTCTATCTGATGATCCGCCGTTCGATGCGGGGCCTGTTCGACGGGCCGATGGATGCGCTGCTGGGCGTTCTGAACATCATGTATGATTACGGTCACAACCTTTTGGCGCCGGGAACGCCGATCGCGCTGATCGTCGGCGGCATCCTGGCAGGATGGCTGACCGAGATCACCTACAAGCGGTTGGGGTGACCGGTGACGACTGAGGCCTGGCGGAAAGGCGCGCTGCGTCATGAGGCGGTGCTGCGCGCCGTGCTGGGCCATGGGGGCGCGGACGACGGCGAGGCGCGCATCCGGTTTTATCTGGCGGTGACGGGTGGGGCCGACGATCTGCCGGTGGCAGAGCTGGCGGCGACGGCGTGCGATGTGATGGCGCTGTTCGGTCAGAAACCTGCTGCCGAGGTTGCGGCCAGGCTGGGCATGGTGCAGGTGCGCGGCGGTGCGCGGGCGCGGGCTGCGGCGACGGCCCCCGCAACGCTGCGCAGCCCGCGGGGCGAACAGGATGTGCAGGTTGCGGCCCGTCGCGAGCCCTATGCCCGCTTCTTTGCCGTGGAAGAATACGACCTGTCGTTCCGCCAGTTCGGCGGACAGCCCGGCCCGCTGGTGACGCGGGCGGTGTTCATCTCGGGCGATGCGGTGACGGTGCTGCCCTATGATCCGGTTCGCGACCGGGTGCTGGTGGTCGAACAGTTCCGCAGCGGCCCCTTCGGGCGCGGCGATGCCAACCCCTGGCAGCTAGAGGCGATCGCCGGTCGCATCGACCCCGGTGAAACGCCGGAGCAGGCGGCGCGGCGCGAGGCGGTGGAAGAGGCGGGCCTGAACCTGGGCGCGCTGCGGCAGGTCGCGGGGTATTACCCCAGCCCCGGCATTTGCGCCGAGTTCCTTTATTCCTATGTCGCGTTGTGCGACCTGCCCGATGGCAGCGCCGGGGTGTTCGGCGTGGCGGGCGAGGCCGAGGATATTCGCGGCCATCTGATCGGGTTTGACGATCTGATGGCTCTGGTTGCCTCGGGCGAGGTGGGCAATGCGCCGCTGATCCTGACGGCGCTGTGGTTGCAGCGGGAACGCGGGCGGTTGCGGGCAGGTTAGCACGCGCACCGACCCGCCGCGCAAGGGAACGGCGGGCCGTTCCGGCGCCTAGCGGTTGGCGTCGAACAATGCGCAGGCCGCATCGAAAAAGCGGGCGCGGATGGCCGGCGTTTCCATCATCACTTCATGTTCGCAGGCCGGATAAAGATCCAGTCGTCCCTGCGGCCATGTTGCCATGCGGGCATGGATCGGGGCGGCATCGACGATCTTTTCAAGCATCCCCAGCGCACACAGGGCCGGAACCGCAGGTGCCGCCTTGCGCCCGAGCGACAGACATTCCACCAGCGCCGCCCGCAGCCAGCCCAACGAAGGGCCTGCCAGCGTCAGGTCGGGATGCGCCCTGCCTTGGCGGACCATATAGTCCCACATCGCGGGCTCGGTTGTCAGCGTGTTGCCGGCGAAAGGCGCGGAAAGGACGTAAGACGCCTCTCCCGTGCCCGGGGTATAGCGCCCGCCCGCCCCGACAAAGCGGGACAGCGTAGAAATGGTCAGCGCCACGGGGCGCATCCAGGCCGCCATCAGAATACCCCACATCGGGGCAGAAAACGCCGCCGCCTTGAACGGCAGGCCGCGCATCAACGCGCGCAGCCCGATGCAGCCGCCCATCGAATGGGCAATCATGTAGAACGGTTGGGGCAGGCCCACGGCACGGGCATGGGCCAGTGCTGCATCCAGATCGCGCTGATATTCGTCGAAATCGCCGACATGGCCCATAAGCCGGTCGGGCAGGGCGCGGTCGGCCAGGCCCTGGCCACGCCAGTCGATGGTCAGCGTGGCATAGCCGCGCGCGGCCAGATCGGTCGCGGCGTGGCCGTATTTCTCGATATATTCGGTGCGGCCGGGCAGCAGGATCACCGTGCCCTTCGCCTCCGCTAGCGGCCACCAGCCGACACGGATGCGCACACCATCCGATGTGGCAAGCCAAGCCGCACGGCCCCCTTCGGGACCGTCGGCCACCTCGGCGAACAGCGGCGCCTCGGTCAAGGTCAGCCCATCGCCGCGCCAAGCTGCATGGCAAGGCCCATGTTGCCATCGACTGCCAGCTTGCCGGTCATGAAGGCCATGGTCGGGTTCATCTCGCCTTCCAGAATCGCGCGGAACACCTCACCGCTGGCGGTCAGCGTCACATCGGCTTCGCTGTCTTCCGCGCGCACACCCGTGCCATCGACAATGATGCTGCCTTCGCCGGGAATGACGAACTTGGCCACACCCCCACCAAAGCCCGAAGGCATCTTGCGTTGCAGGGCCTCAACCGCGGTGTTGATCACGTCGCTCATCCGTCTCTCCTCATCCGTCATGTCATCGTGAAAGTGTCGGGCTGGAATTTTCCTCCCGATGCGTTACGTTTACGTTATGCGGTCCCGGGTTCGGTTACACAATCATATCGTTGCGGCACTTTTGCCGATGCTGCTGGCACTGCCTGCCGGGGCAGAGCCGTCGCGGCTGGATGGCCTGTTTGAACGGCTGCGCGCCGCGAACGATGCCGATGCCCGCCAGATCGAGCGCGAGATCTGGATCGAATGGTCGAAATCCGGCTCGCCTGCCATGGACCTGCTGCTGCAACGGGGGCGCGACGCGCTGGAAGCGGGCGACACAGAGGGGGCGATTGCCCATCTGACGGCGCTGGTCGATCATGCCCCTGACTTTGCCGAAGGCTGGAACGCCCGTGCCACGGCCTATTACAATGCAGGCCTGCTTGGCCCGTCGATCCATGACATCGGTCGCACGCTGGAACTGAACCCCCGGCATTTCGGCGCATTGTCGGGGCTGGCGATGATTTTCGAGGAATTGAAGCGTCCCGAAAAGGCGCTGGAAGTATATCGCAAGGTGCTGGAGATCGACCCCCATGCCGAAGGCGTGCCCGATGCGATCACCCGCCTGACCGCCGAAATTCAAGGCCAGGACCTGTAAGGACGCCACCCCATGGACGCCAATGCGCGGGTCACGGCCGTTCTGGGGCCGACCAATACCGGCAAGACTCATTACGCGATCGAACGGATGCTGGGCCACCGCACCGGGGTGATCGGCCTGCCGCTGCGGCTGCTTGCGCGAGAGGTTTATGACCGCATTGTCGCCCTGCGCGGACCATCGGTCGTGGCGCTGGTCACGGGCGAAGAGCGCATCGTGCCGGACCGTGCCGCCTATTGGGTCTGCACGGTCGAGGCGATGCCGCTGGACCTTGGCGCCGATTTCGTCGCGGTGGACGAGATCCAGCTTTGCGCCGACCCGGACCGCGGCCATGTCTTCACCGACCGGCTGCTGCGGGCGCGGGGCTGGCACGAAACGCTGTTTCTGGGCGCCGAATCCATGCGGCAGGCCATCGCAAACCTGGTGCCGGGTGTGCAGTTCCTGAAGCGAGAGCGGTTCTCGACCCTGAGCTATTCGGGATCGAAGAAGATCAGCCGGATGCCTGCGCGGTCGGCCATCGTCGGGTTTTCGGTGGAAAACGTCTATGCCATCGCCGAGTTGATCCGCCGTACCAAGGGCGGCTGCGCGGTGGTGATGGGCGCGCTGTCGCCCCGCACGCGCAATGCGCAGGTGGATCTCTATCAGAACGGGGATGTTGACTATCTGGTGGCAACCGATGCGATCGGCATGGGGCTGAACCTGGATATCAAGCATATCGCCTTTTCGGCGACAGCAAAGTTTGACGGGCGGCGGATGCGGGCGCTGTTTCCGCAAGAGCTGGCGCAAATCGCGGGCCGGGCAGGGCGGCATACCGAGGATGGCACCTTTGGCGTGACCGGCGAGGCGCGGCCCTTTGACGAGGAAACCGTCGAGGCGATTGAAAACCACAGGTTTCCGCCCGTCCGCAAACTGCACTGGCGCAACCACGATCTGGAATTTGGCAGCGCCGAACGCCTGCTTGCCAGCCTGGAACGCCACACCCAGAACGACTGGCTGACC
Source organism: Novosphingobium sp. UBA1939 (assembly GCF_002336885.1). Classification (NCBI taxonomy): domain Bacteria; kingdom Pseudomonadati; phylum Pseudomonadota; class Alphaproteobacteria; order Sphingomonadales; family Sphingomonadaceae; genus Novosphingobium; species Novosphingobium sp. UBA1939. The sequence continues at coordinate 6,534 of NZ_DDFB01000136.1, forward strand.
CGGGCGCGCGACGCCGATGATGTCGTCTCTCTCAAGGCGCTGTCTGCCATGCCAGAGGTGCGTGACAGGCTGACCGGCCCGAAACGGGTGCAACTCTTGTGGGACGTGTGCCGAATCCCCGACTTTCGCAGCGTGTCAGAGGCCGAACATGCCGCCCTTCTGGCGCGGATTTTCGACTTTCTGGTCGGGCGCGGCCTGGGCGGGGGCAGGGTGCCTTCGGACTGGCTGGCCAAGGCGATTGCCCGGATCGACAAGCCGGGTGGCGATATTGACACGATTTCAAAGCGTCTGGCCTATATTCGCACCTGGACCTATGTTGCGCAGCGGAAAAACTGGGTCGAGGACGAAAGCCATTGGCGGGGCGAGACGCGCGCGGTAGAAGACCGCCTGTCAGATGCCTTGCACGCAGCCCTGACCCAAAGATTTGTAGATCGGCGGACATCGGTTCTGCTTCGCCGGTTGAAACAGAAGGAGACCCTCGTGGCCGAGGTGAATGACAAGGGTGAAGTGACGGTTGAAGGCGAATTCGTCGGCCGTCTGGAAGGCTTCCGCTTTCAGCAGGATGCCTCTGGCAGCCCGGATGAGGCAAAGACCCTGCGGCAAGCGGCCTATCAGGCGCTGAAGCCAGAGTTCAGCCTGCGGGCGGACCGTTTCTACAACGCGCCCGATACCGAGATGGACTTTACCGAGCAGGGCGGCCTGATGTGGGGCAACTCTGCCGTGGGCAAGCTGGTCAAGGGCGCCGAGGCGCTGAAGCCCGGCGTCGAGGCGTTCGTCGATGAAGAAGCCGGACCGGAGGTGGCCGAAAAGGTCCGCCGCCGGTTGCAGCATTTCATCGACCGCAAGGTGGCAGCACAGTATGAGCCGCTGCTGGCGATGGCGCGCGACGAAACCCTGCAAGGTTTGGCGCGCGGCTTTGCCTATCGGCTGGCCGAGGGGCTGGGCGTGATCTCGCGCGAGGCGATTGCGGCCGAGGTCAAGGAGCTGGATCAGGACGCGCGCGGTGCGCTGCGCAAGCATGGCGTGCGGTTCGGGCAATATACGGTCTTCTTGCCCGCACTGTTGAAACCCGCGCCCACCCGGCTGCGGCTGGTGCTGTGGTCGCTGTGGAACGGGCTGTCGGAGTTTCCTGAAAGCCCGCCGCCCGGCCTTGTGACCATCCCGAACATCGCCGAGGTGCCAAAGACGCATTACACGCTGTCGGGCTATCACCCGGCAGGGGCGCGGGCGATCCGCATCGACATGCTGGAACGTCTGGCCGACATCCTGCGCCAGAAAGACAGCCGTGCGGGGTTCGAGGCGACGCCCGACATGCTGTCAATCACCGGCATGACGCTGGAGCAGTTCAACGACCTGATGGGCGGGCTGGGCTACAAGGGCGAAAAGGGCGAGCGGGTCAAGGTCAAGGCTGTGGCGGTGGCCCCTGTCGCCCCCGTGGTTGACCCCGAAGCGGTGGTGAACCCGATCCCCGAAGAAGTGTCCATCCTGGCTCCGGCCCCGGAAGAGGCCCTGGTGGCAGAGGCTGCGGCCGAAGCCGCGCCCGAGATGGAGGTGTTCTACACCTTTACCTGGGCTCCCAAGCCCCGGTTCCAGCGACCCGAACGCGGCCCGCGCCCGGAACGTGCCCCCCGCAAGGAAGGCGATGCCCCCCGTGGTGACGCTCCGCGTGGCGACCGCCCCCCCCGGGAAAAGCGCGAGGGCGACCGTGGCCCGCGCCCGGAAGGCGAGCGGCGCGGCCCGAAACCCGAAGGCGGCAAGCCGCAGGGGGAGCGTGGCGACCGTGGTGACCGCAAGGGCGGCGGCAAGTTTGATCGCAACCGCGAGCGGGACAACAAGCCCAAGTCGTTTGAGGCGCGTCCTCCGCGCCCCGAAAAACCGATTGACCCCGACAACCCCTTTGCCGCCCTGCTGGCGTTGAAGGGCAAGGTTTAAGGCCGGTATGGCAGGACCGGGCGGCAAGCAGTCCCATCAGGCCCAGCCGAAACTGCGGCTGGACAAATGGCTGTTTCACGCCCGGTTCTTCAAATCGCGAGAGCTGGCGGCCGAGGTGGCCGAAGGCGGTCACTTGCGGATCAATGCGCAGCGCTGCCTGAAACCGGGGCACGGGCTGGCCGTGGGGGACGTGCTGACCTTTCCGCAAGGTCGGCGCATCCGCCTGATCCGGGTGCTGTCGCTGTCTGACCGGCGCGGCCCCGCGACCGAGGCGCTGGCCTTGTACGAAGATCTGGACCCGCCGGGACAGGACGCCCTGGCAGAGCCGCTTGAATGATCCTGCCCAAGGGGGTAGGGATGCCCCGTTAAAGCTATGAGGCCCGCCGATGACCTATGTGGTGACCGACAACTGCATCGCCTGCAAATACACCGACTGTGTAGAGGTCTGCCCGGTCGATTGTTTTTACGAGGGTGAGAACACTCTGGTCATCCACCCCGATGAATGTATCGACTGCGGTGTCTGCGAACCGGAGTGCCCCGCCGATGCCATCCGCCCGGATACCGAGCCGGACATGGACAAATGGGTGACCTTCAACCGCAAATATGCCCTGCTGTGGCCGGTGATCACCACCAAGCGCGATCCGCTGCCCGGCTATGAAGAGCGCGATGGCGAGACCGGAAAGCTGGAGAAGTATTTCTCGGAAGCCCCTGGTCAGGGGGGCTGATTCGCTTTTGGGCCGCAGTTTGTGTCAGTTTGGTTGACTAACTGGTAAAATACCCGAGATTCCCGGGCGTGATTGGCCTGCTACCGCTATCGCGGCAGTTGGAATCGCGTGATTTTTGTGCTACATAATTCTCACATAAAACAAATATACCTGTCCGCGCCTCAGGACTGCTCGTCTGGTGCGCCTTTCCGAGACCGATTTGACCGCAGGGCGGGATTTCCCGAGCTGTGGCAGTTTGCGCCGGAAAACAGGTGAACGCCGAGGATTCTGACAAACATGACCAAAGCCAAGAAGCCCGAATTTCGCCCTGACGAATTCGTGGTGTACCCCGCTCATGGCGTGGGCAAGATCGTCTCGATCGAAGAGCAAGAGATTGCCGGGCTGAAGCTGGAACTGTTCGTGATCTCGTTCGAAAAGGACAAGATGACGCTGCGGGTTCCGACCAACAAGGCGATCGATATCGGAATGCGCCAGCTTTCCTCGCCTGAGGTGGTGTCGAAGGCGCTTGATACGCTCAAGGGCAAGGCACGGGTCAAGCGGGCGATGTGGTCGCGCCGCGCGCAAGAGTATGAGCAAAAGATCAACTCGGGCGACCTGATGGCGATTGCCGAGGTGGTGCGCGACCTGCACCGCGCCGATGATCAACGTGAGCAAAGCTATTCCGAGCGTCAGTTGTACGAAGCTGCGCTGGAACGCCTGACCCGCGAAGTCGCCGCTGTTTCGGGCGATGACGAGGCGGGCGCACAGCGCAAGGTTGGCGATGTGCTGACCAGCCGCGCGGCCTGATCTTTCTGACATTGTGTAAAACGGCGGTCTTCGGGCCGCCGTTTTGCTTTACACGGCCAGCGCCAGCGCGGCGGTCAGCGCGATCTGCTGGCTGGCGCCCAGAACATCTCCGGTCTGCCCGCCAATCTTGGCGCGGGCCACCAGGGCTATACCCCCGGCACCCAGTATGGCGGCAAGGATCATCGGCAGCGCCTGCCAACCCGCCAGCGCCAGCGCCAGCGCCGCGGCAAGGGCTGCGCCTTGCACCACCGTGTTCCAGCCCGGTGCCCCGTGACTGGCGGAAAGGCCGCTGCCGCGCGCATTGGGCAGGGCAGTCATGACAGCAGGCATCACGGCGCGCGACAGCGCCTCTGCCGCCAGCACCGGCCCCCAATGGCCCGCCGCGACCAGCGAGGACAGGGCCGACCACCGCGCCAGCAGCACGATAACCAACGCCAGAACGCCGTAGCTGCCGACGCGGCTGTCCTTCATGATCTCCAGCCGTCGCGCCTTGTCGCGCCCGCCCCAGAAGCCATCAGCACAGTCGGCCAGCCCGTCTTCGTGCAGGCCCCCGGTCAGCGCCGCAGCAACGCCGAGCATCAGCGCGGCGGTGACGCCCGGCGCAAGGCCAAGGGCAGCAGCGGCCAGCCCTGCCAGAGCCGACAGCCCGCCCACCGCCAGCCCCGCCACCGGCCAGGCCCAGGCGGCGCGCGGGTCTGGTGCGCCGGTGTCGGGCATGGGCAGGCGGGTCAGCAGGCCAAAGGCGGCAAAGACATCGTGGCGCAGGTCGCGCATGGGCATCCAACGGTCCTTTCCGGGCTGGTCATTCGCCTTGGCCTTGGCTAGCCAAGGGGCGACCGGAATTCAATGGATTTGCCATGCCCGCCTCTTCTTCCTCCGCCTTCGCCTCGCTGTCCGAATTCGCGGCCCTGCTGGCGGCAAGCCCTGCCGCTGATGCAACGGCGCTTGCAGCCGCCGCCGAGCGTAATGGCCAGTTGACCAAGCCTCCGGGTGCGCTGGGGCGGCTGGAGGATGTTGCGATCTGGATCGGCGGCTGGCAGGGCCGGGCGCAGCCGCGGATCGACCATCCGCAGGTGGTGATTTTCGCCGGAAACCATGGCGTGACGGCGCAGGGCGTTTCGGCCTTTCCGTCCGAGGTGACGGTGCAGATGGTTGCCAACTTTCGTCATGGCGGCGCGGCGATCAACCAGTTGGCGCGGCTGCATGGCGCCGAGGTCGAGGTGGTCGCGCTGGAGCTGGACCGTCCTACGGCGGATTTCACCGAAAGCCCCGCGATGACCGAGGGGGAAACGGTGGCCGCCCTGCAAGCCGGTTGGAATGCTGTGAACCCCAAGGCCGACATTCTGGTGGTGGGCGAAATGGGGATCGGCAACACCACCGCCGCCGCCGCGCTCGCCGCCGCCAGCTTCGGCGGGACAGGGGCGGATTGGGTCGGCCCCGGCACCGGGGTCGATGCCGCCGGGGTGGCGCGCAAGGCGGCGGTGGTCGACATAGCGCTGGCGCATCACGCCGGGCAGCTCGACCAGCCGTTCGAGATCCTGCGCCGCGTCGGCGGGCGCGAGATCGTCGCAATCGCCGGCGCGATCGTCGCCGCGCGCCACGCCCGCGTCCCCATCCTGCTCGACGGCTTCATCGGCACCGCCGCGATCGCGCCGCTGGCACGCGGCAATGCCGCGATCACCGATCATTGCCTCGCCGGGCATTGCTCGGCCGAGCCCGGGCACCGCCGCCTGCTCGACCGGCTCGGGCTGTCGCCGCTGCTCGCGCTCGACATGCGATTGGGCGAAGGCAGCGGCGCGGCGGTGGCGGCACAGATCGTCCGCGCCGCGCTCGCCGCGCATGACGGGATGGCGACCTTCGCCGAGGCCGGCATCGCGGGGGGATGACCAGCTTCGCGCTCCACCTGTTGCGACACGGCGCCCCGCTGCTCGCCGGGCGCATGCTGGGGCATCATGATGCCGAGGTCACGGCGGGCGGCATCGCGGCGTGCGCCAGACAGGCGCGGCGGCTGCCGCCGGTCGACCGGCTGATCGCCTCCGACCTCACACGCACCCGGCGTTGCGCCGAGGCGATCGGCACGCCGCGGCTCGACCCACGCTGGCGCGAACTCGATTTCGGCGCGTGGGACGGGCTGGCGGCAAGCGAGATCGACGCGGCGGCGCTGGCGCGGTTCCACGACGATCCCGATGCATCCCCGCCCCCCGGCGGCGAGCGCTGGTCGGCGCTGGTCGCGCGGGTCGGCGCGGCGATCGACGAGCTTGCCCCCGTCCCCACTCTGGTAGTGACCCATGGCGGCGCGATGCGCGCCGCGCTTGCGCATCTTTGCGGGCTGAGCCTCGCCGCGACCTGGGCGTTCGACCTTCCTTATGCCGCGCTGCTGTCGCTCACCGTGTGGGAGGGAGCGCCGCGCCGCGCGCAGGTCAGCGAGTTGCGACAATGCGATCGCTGATCGTCGCGCTCGCCTTTCTCACGCGCCTGCCGATGCCGCGGCTCGCCACCGACGCCGGTGATTTCGCGCGCGCGGTGCGGCTCTATCCTGCCGCGGGCATCGCGATCGGATTGCTGGTGGCGGGCGCCGGGTGGCTCGGCGCGCGGGTCGATCCGTGGCTCGGTGCGCTGGCCGCGACGGTACTGTGGGTGTGGGCGACCGGCGCGCTGCATCTCGACGGGCTGGGCGATCTCGCCGACGGGCTCGGTGCGGCGCACGGCGATCGCACGCGGCTGCTCGCCGTGATGCGCGACCCGCATATCGGCAGCTTCGGGGTCACCACGATCGTGCTGCAGCTCGCCGCCAAACTCGTGCTGCTGCATCTCATCCTGCCCGCCGGCTGGCTCGCGCTGACCGCCATCCCCGCCGCCGCGCGGCTCGGCCCGCTGGTGTGGGCGCGGTTCCTGCCGCCGCTGCGCGACAGCGGTTTGGGCGCGAGCATCGCCGGCGCGATCACGCTGCCGATACTCGCGATATGGGGGGCGCTGCTCGCTGCCGCCTGTGTCCTGCTGCCGCCACTGGCCGCGACGCCGCTGCTGATCGCGCTGCTCGGCTGGTGGATGCATCACCGCATCGGCGGGGTGACCGGCGACGTCCACGGCGCGGGGATCGAATTGATCGAGACCGGGCTGCTGCTCGCCGTCGCGCTTCAGGCCGCACGCTGAGCGATCGCGAGGATCGCGGCGAGATCGACGTGCGCTTCGAGCGTGGCGGCAATCTCGTCGAGCGCCGCATCGACATCGGCATGATGATCGGGCCCGCGCGCCGCGACCCCGATCCGCGCCAGCCACGCCGCGCGCTGCGCCGCAAGCCCGAGCAGCCCGTGGACATAGCTCCCGGCGACCAGCCCGTCGGCGCTCATCGCCCCCTCGCCGCGACCGTCGGCCAGCCGCCCGACCGGGCGCGCAGCATCCGCCCCGATCGTCCGCCCGAGGTGGATTTCATAGCCGGTGAAGGGCTCCCCCAGCGCCTCGCCGCTGACCTGGGTCAGCGTCTTGTCGCCGCCCAGCACGGTCTCCACGTCGAGCAGCCCGAGCCCTGCGACCGTTCCCGCGGGCCCCTCGATCCCCTGCGGATCGGCGACGCTGCGCCCGAGCATCTGATAGCCGCCGCACAGCCCGAGCACCGGTCGGCCGCGGCGATGATGCGCCAGGATGTCGATATCCCATCCCTCGGCGCGCAGGAAAGCAAGGTCGGCGATCGTCGCCTTCGATCCCGCCAGCACGATCAGCGCCGCATCGGGGATCGGCTGGCCCGGGGGGACCATGATCCCCTCCCCCCCGGGCTCGAGCCGCAGCGGATCGAGGTCGTCGAAATTGGCGATCCGCGGGGTGATCGGGCAGGCAATCACCACCCGCCCTGCGCCCGCCGCCGCCGGGCGTTCGAGCACCACCGCATCCTCGCTCGGCAGGCGCCGCGCCGGGGCGAGCCACGGCACGATGCCGAGCCCCGGCCAGCCGGTGCGCGCGGCGATCGTCGTCATCCCCTCGGCGAACAGCGCCGGGTCGCCGCGGAATTTGTTGATCAGGAAGCCGTGGATCATCGCCGCATCCGCGGCGTCGATCACCGCATGCGTGCCGACCAGCGCGGCGATCACCCCGCCGCGATCGATATCCCCCGCCAGCACCACCGGCACCCCGGCGGCGCGCGCGAACCCCATGTTGGCGATATCGCCCGCGCGCAAATTGGTCTCGGCCGGCGACCCCGCACCCTCGACGACGACGATATCGGCGTCGGCGGCGAGCCGGCGATAGCTTTCCAGCACCTCGCCGAGCAGCCCTTCGCGCTCGCGCCAGCGCGCCGAGCCGAGCGTGCCGCGCACCTGCCCGCGCACCACCAGTTGCGAGGTGCGATCGCCCTGCGGCTTCAACAGCACCGGGTTCATATCAACGCTCGCCGGCACGCGACACGCCAGCGCCTGCGTCGCCTGCGCCCGGCCGATTTCGCCGCCGTCGCTGGTGACCGCGGCATTGTTGCTCATATTCTGCGGCTTGAACGGGCGGACGCGCAGCCCGCGATTGGCCAAGGCGCGGCATAGCCCGGCGACCAGCACCGATTTGCCGACGTCGGAACCGGTCCCCTGGATCATCACCGCAGCCATGTTCGCACCCCGCGCTCGCCCATCAACCCGCACGCGCGACGTCGGGCGGCTCGCAGCGGGGTTAGGCATCTCGAGCGGCGCTGGCAACCGCAACACCCGCCGGCTCTTGCAGTCAAATAGTTGATTTGACGATGCAAGTTGGAGGATACAATAATTTAATTTTCAATCATGATTACATTCTTGCTGTGCTGCGTAATAAACGGCAAACATCTCTTATGATCTGAATAAATGCAGAGAGATCCCAGATCAGAACAACGTCACAATAAGAATCATATTCTCGTTCTTGTGCAGCGTATTGCGCGCAAGATTGCCATTCGGATGCCATCCGGATCGGTCGCTCCAGAGACGAGCATGACGAGAATTTGCAGACGCAAGGGGGGAGGCCTTTATGACAGCGCGAGCATTCGCAATAACGAGCAAAATCGGGGGCCGTATGCGCATCGACGCGCGGCTCGCTCTTCTTGGTGCGGTGTCGCCTTTTGTCGCGCTTCCCGCCTTTGCCCAGCAGGCCGCCCCGGCCGAAAACGCCCGGATCGACGACATCGTCGTCACCGCCCTGCACCGCGCGACCAATGTTCAGGAAACGCCGCTGGCGATTTCGGCGATCGGCGGGGAAGCCTTGACCAATCAGGGCATCTCCACCAGCGACGGACTGGCCAAGGTCGCGCCGAACCTCGTCATCCGCGAAAATGCCAATGGCGGCAGCCGCATCATCATCCGCAACATCCAGTCGAGCGGGGAACCGACCGTCGGGCTCTATTATGACGAAACGCCGATCACCGGCTCGACCGGGGTGGGCAATGATGCCGGCGGCACGACACCGGCCGTTCGGCTGTTCGATGTCGAGCGCGTCGAGGTGTTGCGCGGCCCGCAAGGCACGCTGTACGGCGCCAGCTCGATGGCGGGCACCGTCCGCCTGATCTTCAAGAAGCCCAATCTCACCCAGTTCGAGGGCGAGGTCAGCGGCCAGCTTGCCGGGATCGCGCATGGCGACCTGGGCTATAATGCCCAGGTCGCGCTCAACGCGCCGATCGTCCACGACAAGCTCGGCGTGCGCGCGGTCGGCTTTTACGAACGCATCGGCGGCTGGCTCGACAATAGCGTGCTCGGCCTCACGAATTTCAACGACAGCAAATCCTATGGCGGGCGCCTGCTGGCGCGTTACCAGCCCAATGACGATGTGACCTTCGACGCCTTGGCGGTCTACCAGAAGCGTGAAGGCTACAGCGGCCTGTGGGACTATAAGAAATACATCGATACCGGCGTCAGATACGATCAGACGCTCGATACGGTCACCCCGCAGACCGACGAGATGCAGCTCTACAGCGGCACGCTGAACTGGGATTTCTCCTTCGCCACGCTCACCGCGATCGCGGCTTATTCGAAACGCGATCTCGCCTTCAGCTTCAATTACTCGCCCTATTTCCGGCGCGCCTCGGTGACGGCGCCCGGCGCGGCGGGCTGCCTGCGCTATTTCGGGTTGCCGGTCGGCGCAGGCGCGAAATGCTCCACGGCGCAGGTCGCGGAATATAAGCAGGATTATATCGATCCGTTCCTCCCCGCCCCGACCTATCAGCCGCAGAGCACCAAAACCTGGTCGCAGGAAGTGCGCCTCGCCGGCGGCGAGCGGCTGAAATGGACGCTCGGCTTCTTCCATTCGAAGCGCCGCAATTTCGTGCGCAGCGTCATCACGCAGACGACGCCGCGCGGGGAAATCATCTTCCCGATCACCCCGTTCTTCGATCGCACGGTCGACGATACGCTCGAGCAATTCGCGGGCTTCGGCGAATTCACCTATGAGGTGATCGACGGCCTCAGCGTCACCGCCGGCCTGCGCTATTTCGACTATAAGAAGAAAACCACCAGCGAGGTGCTGGTCGGCAATCTCGTCGTCGGCAACGAGCCCTCCCCCGCCAGCACCAATCGGGCCAGCGAGGACGGGACGATCCTCAACTTCAACGTCAATTACAAGATCACCCCCGATGTCATGGTCTATGCCTCGGCGACGCAGGGCTTTCGCCCGGGCGGGGTCAATCAGGTCGTCGGCATTTCGGACGATCAGGCCGCTTACGCCGGCGCGTATCAGTCGGACAGCATCTGGAATTACGAACTGGGGGTCAAATCGAGCCTGCTCGATTACCGGCTGACGCTGAACGCCAATCTGTTCCAGATCGACTGGAACAATATGCAGGTCAGGGCGACCGCCAATAACGGCTCCTTCGCCTTCGTCACCAATGCCGGCAGGACGCGCATCCGCGGTGTGGAGCTGGAGGCGATCGGGCGGCCGATCGACGGGCTGACGCTGCGCGCGTCGGGTTCCTATACGTCGGCGCGGCTGCGCGGCAATCAGATCGCAGTTCCCGGCGTCACCATCTCGGGCGCCGGGCTGGACGGCGATTATGTGCCGCTGACGCCGAAATATACCGCGCAGGGCTCGGCCGAATATGTTTTCCCGGTCAGCGACACGCTCGAAATCCTCACCCTCGCGGACATCGGCCATATCGGCAGTTCGTGGACCGAGTTCCGGCGCGATCCGACCCGGGACTATCAGCTCCGTATCCCCGCGATGACGGTCACCGGGCTGCGCGCCGGGGTGCAGAGCAGCGACGGCAATTGGGGGATCTACGCCTTCGTCACCAATCTGTTCGACGTCACGGGGGTGGTCAACAAGAGCCGCGGCGCCTCGATCGGCGGGGACGATCCGCGCGGCCTGAGCGTCAATGCGATCGCGCCCCGCACCATCGGGCTCAATTTCCGCAAGAATTTCTGAGGGGGATGAAAATGCGTCTGCGCCATTTGCTGCTGCTGGCCCTGGCGGGCAGCGCGATCGTCAGTCTTCCTGCCGCGGCGCAAGCGCAGACGCAGAAGGAGGCACCGCCCGCAACCAGCGAGACGCTGCCGCTCGACGGCATGAAATATCGCATGATCGGCCCGTATCGCGGTGGGCGATCGAGCGGCGTTGCCGGCATCGCGACCGACCCCTCGACCTATTATATGGGCACCGCGGCGGGGGGCGTGTGGAAAACCACCGACAGCGGCCGGACCTGGGAACCCTTGTGGGACAAATTCCCCGAAGCCTCGCCGTCGATCGGCGCGCTCGCGGTCGCCCCCTCCAATCCCAATGTCGTTTATGCCGGCACCGGCGAAAGCGCCATTCGCGGCAATGTCGTCTCGGGCAATGGCGTCTATAAATCGACCGATGCGGGCAAGACGTGGCATTATGCCGGGCTGCGCCAGTCCGAATTCATCGGGCGGATCGCAGTCGACGCGGCCAATCCCGATCTGGTGTTCGTCGCCGCGCTCGGCCCGGTGTTCCGTGACGGCGGCGAGCGCGGCATCTATCGCTCGCGCGACGGCGGCAAGAATTGGGAGCGCGTGCTCTACGTCGACGAAAAGACCGGCGGGGTCGCCGTGCAGATCGATCCGAACGATCCCAAGCTCATCTATGCCGCCACCTGGCAGGCGCATCGCAAGCCGTGGATCATGGAAAGCGGCGGGCCGGGCAGCGGGCTCTATCGTTCCCGCGACGGCGGCAGCACCTGGGAGAAACTGACCGGCAACGGCCTGCCCACCGGCATCTGGGGCCGCGTCGGGGTGACCGCGACATCCGATCCCAAACGTATCTATGCGATCATCGAGGCGGAGAAAGGCGGGCTCTATCGCTCCGACGACGGCGGCGCGAACTGGCAATATGTCAACAGCGACGGCAAGCTGCGCCAGCGCGCCTGGTATTACACCACCGTCTATGCCGATCCGAAGAATCCCGACACGGTGTTCGTGATGAACGTCAACGGCCACAAATCGATCGACGGCGGCAAGACGTTCAAGAAGATCCCCGTCTTCCACGGCGACACGCATCAGATGTGGATCAATCCGCGCGATCCGCGCCACATGATCAACGCCAATGACGGCGGCGCGGGGATTTCGGTCAACGGCGGCGAAACCTGGTCGGAGCAGATGAACCAGCCGACCGCGCAAATCTACCACATCTCGGTCGACAATCAGATTCCCTATAATATCTACGGCGCGCAGCAGGATAATACCACCTTGCGGATTCCCAGCGCCAATACCCACGGTCCGATCGGGGTCCAGCATTGGCGATCGGTGGGCGGGGGCGAGAGCGGCTATGTCGTGGCCGATCCGAAGGATCCGAACATCGTCTATGCCGGCAGCTATTGGGGCGATCTGACGCGTTATGACGAGCGCACCGGCGAGGCGATCCAGGTCAAGCCGTGGCCGCGCGAAAGCATGGGCTGGGGGGTCGCAGACCTCAAGCACCGCCGCGGCTGGACGGTGCCGTTCGCTTTCTCGCCGCACGATCCCAACGTGCTTTATTATGCCAATGAAGTGCTGTTCAGGACGACGACCGGCGGCCGCTCGTGGGAGATCATCTCACCCGATCTCACCCGCAACGACAAATCGAAGCAGATCGCATCGGGCGGCCCGCTGACCAAGGATAATACCAGCGTCGAAGTCTATGGCACGATCTTCTCGTTCAACGAATCCCCGGTCGAAAAGGGACTGATCTGGGTGGGGACCGACGACGGGCTGATCCAGATCACCCGCGACGGCGGCAAGAACTGGTCGAACGTCACCCCGCCGGCGATGCCCGAATGGGGCACGGTCGATATGGTCGAGCCGCATCCACACAAGGCGGGCACCGCTTACATCGCGGTCGAGCGCCATAAATTGGGCGATTACACACCTTATGCCTTCCGCACCGACGATTACGGCAAGACCTGGGTGCCGATCGCCAACGGGCTGCCGGCGGACGCCTATGTCCATGTCGTCCGCGCCGATCCGACGCGCGACGGACTGCTTTACGCGGGGACGGAGAATGGCATCTACACATCGCTCGATGACGGGGCGAGCTGGACATCGCTGCGGCTCAACATGCCGCGCACCCCGGTGCACGATCTGGTGGTACATGCCGGCGATATCGCGGTCGCCACGCATGGTCGATCCTTCTGGGTGCTCGATGATCTGAGCCCGGTGCGGCAATGGTCCGATCGCGTCACCAAGGCGCCGTTCCATTTCTTCAAGCCGCGCCAGACGACGCGGATCGTCTATGCCGGCCGCGGTGACGGGGCGGGCTCCTACACCGGGCCGAACCCGCCGCAGGGCGCGATCCTTTATTATCATCTCAAGGACGAGGTGGCGGCCGACAAGATCCGGCTCGACATCCTCGACGCCTCGAACAAGGTGATCCGCAGCTATGATGCGGTGCCGCCCACGGCCGCGAAAGCCGCCGCGGACGAGGGCGAGGACGGCCCGCCCAAGCCGCCGGTGCTCGGCACCAAAGCGGGGCTCAACCGCTTCGCCTGGGATATGCGCCACGAAGGCGCGGTCAAATTGACCAATGCCTCGATGTGGCATGCCTCCACGCTCGGCCCGGTGGCGCTGCCGGGGACATATACCGCACGGCTGACGGTGAACGGCAAGGAGCAGCGCCAGCCGATCGAGATCGTGCCTCTGCCCAGCTCCACCGCGACCCCCGTGCAACTGAAGAAGCAGTTCGATCTGGCGATGGCGGTGAACGATCAGCTCAATGCGGTGCACCGCGCGGTGCTCGAAATCCGCGATCTCCACGCCAAGCTTGGCGAGCTGCGCAAGGCCGCCACGGGCGCGTCCGACGGCGCGGCGATCATCGCCGCGGCCGATGCGCTGGAGGCCAAGGCCGATGCGGTGGAAGAACAATTGATCCAGAAGAAATCGATCGCCCCGCAGGATCCGCTCAACTTCCCGGTGCGGCTGAACAACATGCTCGCTTCGTTGTCCAAGAGCGTCACCGAAGGCGATGCCGAGCCGAGCACGCAATTCTACACCGAATTCGACGAGCTGAAGGCGATGGCGACCCGGCATCTGGGCGAATGGAACGGGTTGAAGGCCAATGATCTGCCGGCGTTCAATGCCCGCGCGGTCGGGGCCAAGCTCACCCCGGTTACGCTGACGACGCCCACCGAATGACCGCGACACGCGATCGAAGCCGCTATCCCGATCCACCGGCGACGGGCAGTATCCGTTGAATGCGTGGACAAAAGATACAGGTTTGTCTGATCCTGACGGCGCTGGCGGCTGCGTGCTGGGGAAGCGTGGCGGAGGCGCAAAGCGCGCTTTCCTTCTCCGAAACGATCGTCGTCACCGGCGCGCGCGAGGCGCCGAATAGCGCCGCGTTCGAAACCCGCCACGCGCTCGATCCGCTTTCGGCGCCGGATGCGGCCTCGGCCGACGAGCTGTTGCGCGCGCTGCCCGCGCTCCATCTGCCCACCAATTCGCGCGGCGAGACGATCGCCTTCGTCCGCAACGCCGCCGAGCGGCAGGTCGCGATCTTCTATGAAGGCGCGGACATCAATATCCCGTGGGACAACCGGCTCGATCTTTCGCTGATCCCGGCCGGGCTGATCGGCGCGGCGCGATCGGCCGCCGGCCCGCTTGCGCCGCATTATGGCGTCAACGCGCTGGCGGCGATCAGCCTGTCTCCGATCGAGCGCAACGCCGGCGCGATCAGCTATGGCACGGGCAACCGGGTCGACGGCCGTCTGGCGGTCGTGCTGGGCCCGGCGACGATCGGCGGCAGCTATGCCCGCCGCGACGGCGACCCGCTGCCGGGCAATGCCCGCCTCCCTTATTCGCAGACCGGGCGGACATTGCGCACCAACACCGATCGCGAACTTGCCAGCCTGTTCGGGCGCGTGAAGGGGCGCGTGGCGGCGCAGGATGTCAGCCTGACCGCCTTTCACGTCTGGGGCAGCAAGGGCATCGCGCCCGAGGGCAATCGCGACACCGGCGCACGCTTCTGGCGCTATCCCGACGTGCGGCATACGCTGATCGTCGGCAATGCGCGAAGCGCCCTGGGGGCATCGACGGAGCTCGACAGCACCGTCTGGCATCAGCGCTTCGGCCAGACGATCGACGATTATGCAAGCGCGGCCTATCATCGCGTCAATGCGCGCCAGATCGATCGCGATCGCACCTGGGGGCTACGTGAATTGCTCAAACATCGCGCCGGCGCGGCGATGTTCGTCGGGTCGTTCAACCTGCTGCAATCGACCCACCGTCAGCGCGACATCGCTTATGTCGACGGCAATCCCCCCACCCTCCTCCCCGCGCCGCTATTCTACAAGCAGCGCAACTGGAGCATCGGGGGCGAGATCGAATATGACCTGTCCCGCGCCGTGCGGGGCGAGATCGGGATCGGCTATGATGTCGTCGATTATCTGCGCACCGGCGACAAGCCGCCCGTCGACAAGGCCCGCGACTGGACCGGGCGCGCCGCGCTGATCGTCGATGCCGGCGACGGCTGGCGCCTGCGCGGCGCGATCGGACGAAAGATGCGCGCCCCGACGATGCGTGAGCGGTTCGGCGAGGCGATCAAACGCTTCCTGCCCAATCCCGCGCTCAAGCCCGAGCAGATCCTGTCCGCCGAGATCGCCGCGGAATGGCGCGGGCGCAATGGCAGCTTCTATCTCATCCCGTTCGCCCAGGATCTCGACAATACGATCGACCAGCGCCGCGTGGGATCGCTGCGTCAACGCATCAATCTGGCCGGATCGACGGTGCAGGGCGCCGAACTGGGCGGCGACTGGCGACCCCATCGCCATCTCACCTTATCGGGCAATGCCACATGGGCACGCGCGCGGCGCAAGCAAAATGCCGCCGGCGAGCTCAACCGGCTGGCCGAGAAGCCGGCGGTGCTGGCGAATGCGCGCGCCGATTATACCCATCCGCGCGGCGCGACCGCGGCGATCGAGGCACGCTATGTCGGGCGTGCTTATTCGGCCGATAGCATAGGCGCGCTGGTGCCGCTCCGCACCTCGACCAGTGTCGATATGCATCTGGGGCATCGCTTCGAGGCCGGAGGCCAGCCGTTCGAGGCGTTCGTCCATCTCGCCAATATCGGCGATACGGTGATCGAGCCCCAGCTCGGCCTGCCGGGGCCGGGCCGCGCGATCCGCGTCGGCATCAGGATGCGCTGATTTGGGCCGCGGCCGATTTCGCAAGCTGATGCGCACGGTCCATTTCTGGACCTCGCTGGCGGTGTTGCTGACCGGCGGCCTCGTCGCCGGCAGCGGCATTCTGCTGCTGCTCAAGAAGGATGCGCAATGGCTGCAACCCGCCGTGGTCGCCGCATCGCAAACGGGCGCGTCGGATGTGCGGGTCGACGCCTTGTTCGACGCGGCCTCAGCGGCGGCCGCGCGACCGCTGCGCTGGGATGAGATCGACCGGATCGACGTCCGCCCGGCGGACGGCATCGCCAAGGTCGTGACCGACGACGCACTGGAATATCAGGTGGATCTGCACACGCTCGATGTGCTCAGCACCGGGCATCGCGGCGCCGATATCGTCGAACAGATCCATGACGGCAGCTTCTTCGCGTCCTGGGTCAAATATGTCGTGATGATCCCGTCAGGCGCTGCGCTGCTGATCCTGTGGCTGACCGGCATGTATCTGTTTTTCATGACCTTGCTGAAGAAGAACAGCAAGAAGCGCGATCCGGGCGACTAACCCGCGCGATCGAGTTCATCGTTGAGCCGCAGGCTGCAGCGCCAGAAGAAGAAGGCCGGGATCAGCCCGAGGCACGCACCGCCGTACAGCACGTAGCGCACGCTTTCCTCCCCGTGCGACGGCTGGAGCCAATCCGACAACATGCCGAAGAACAACGGCCCCAGCCCCAGCCCGATCAGATTCTGGAAAAACAGCAGCACCGCCGCGGCGATGGCGCGCGCGCGCAGCGGTGCCAGCCCCTGCGCGGTCGAATAGGTCGGGCCGTAATAAAGCGAATTGCACAAGGTCGGGATCGCCAGCAGCGTCAGCGCCACCGGCCAGTCGGTCGCCTGATAGGCGAGCAGCGCGAGCGGCACCGCGACGGTCATCCCGACGATCGGCGCGGTCAGCACATGGCGGCGATTGGTCGCGCCGAAGCGATCCGCCAGATAGCCGCCGAGCCAGGTGCCGCCGATCCCCGCGATGCCGTTGACGATGCCATACCAGAAGCCGACCTCGCCCGGCGACATCGCATGCGTGCGCTGGAAGAAGATCGTCGTCCAGGTGACCTTGCCATAGGACAGGAAAGCGGCGGCCGATCCGGCGATGAGCAGCAGGATGAAGGCGCGCGACCCCATCACCGCACGCAACGCATCCTTCAGCGGCAATTCCTTATGCGGCGAAGCGCCGGCGGCGGGCGTCGCGGCTTGCCGGGGATCGCGCAACAGGCGCAACACCAGCAACGCCATCGCCACGCCGGGCAGGCCGACGATCACGAATGCATGTCGCCACCCCACCCAATCGGCGAGGAGGCCACCGATCACCATCCCCAGCAAGGTGCCGATCGGAATCCCCAACGCGTAAAAGGCCAGCGCCGAGCTGCGTTTCTCCGGGGGCACGATATCGCTGATCAGCGAATGCGCCGGGGGCGAGCAGCCCGCCTCGCCCACGCCCACCCCGATCCTCGCAAGCAGCAACTGGACGAAATTCTGCGCAAACCCGCATAGCGCCGTCATTGCCGACCAGATCGTCAGCGCCACCGCGATCACCCGCGCGCGGTTGGTCGTCGGGCGATCGGCATAGCGCGCGATCGGCAGGCCCAATGCGGTGTAAAACAATGCAAAGGCGAGCCCGGTCATCAGCCCGATCTGCGTATCGGACAGCTTCAGATCGCGCGCGATCGATTCCGCCAATATGTTGACGATCTGCCGATCGATGAAATTGAAGATATAGACGAACAGCAGAATCCATAGGGTTAGCCGAACCGACCGCCCGGCAAGCGCGGTTCCCTGCATCGTCGCCATTCATCATCCCCCCGCACAGGACGACTTTCCCGCCGTCTGTCGCAAAGGCTCGCTTACTGAGCGCGCACGGTCAACCGTCGTCGGGCACGGCCGGCTATTCCGGCAATCTATTGTAACCGGCCCGTCACCACAG
>NZ_DDFB01000136.1:24500-24658 GCF_002336885.1 Novosphingobium sp. UBA1939
AGCAACGCACAGGCACGGCCATAGATCGCCAGCGCGTGGCGCAGGTCACTGGCGCTCGCCGGCCGCCCTGCGCCGCCGATCCACGATTTGTCCTGCACCACGCCGTCATAGGCGATCGGCCCGGCCAGCGCGACGCCGAGCGCGCCGGCGATCGCGGC
>NZ_DDFB01000024.1:0-13817 GCF_002336885.1 Novosphingobium sp. UBA1939
GCGCTGCTGCGGTTTCAGGCGGTGCTGCCGCTCAACCCGCGCGCGCTGGGCGCCATTGGCGGCGATGGCGCGATGAACACCGCCATCGCCTTCGTCACCAACACCAACTGGCAATGGTACGCCGGCGAAAGCACGATGAGCAATCTCAGCCAGATGCTGGCGCTGACCATTCACAATTTCCTGTCGGCGGCGACCGGCATCGCCATCGCTTTCGCGCTGTTCCGGGGCTTCGCCCGGCGCCAAAGCGGCACGATCGGCAACTTCTGGGCCGATTGCACGCGCGTGACGCTCTATCTGCTGCTGCCCGCCTGCCTCGTCTATGCGCTGTTTCTGGTGGCCAGCGGCGTGCCGCAGACCCTGGCGTCGAGCATCGACGTGACCACGCTGGAAGGCGTGAAGCAGACGCTGGTGCTGGGGCCGGTCGCCAGCCAGGAAGCGATCAAGATGCTGGGCACCAACGGCGGCGGCTTCTTCAACGCCAACAGCGCCCATCCGTTCGAAAACCCCACCGCGCTGACCAATCTGGTGCAGATGCTGTCGATCTTCGCGATCGGCGCGGGTCTGACGTATTGCTTCGGCAAGGCGGTGGGCAACGTGCGCCAGGGCTGGGCAATCCTGGCCGCGATGATGATCCTGTTCCTGGCGGGGGCCGGCATCACCTATTGGCAGGAAGCGGCGGGCAACCCGGTGCTGCACCACCTTGGCGTGGCCGGCGGCAACATGGAGGGCAAGGAAGTGCGCTTCGGGATCGCCGCCAGCGCGCTGTTCTCGGTGGTCACCACGGCCGCTTCGTGCGGCGCGGTCAATGCCATGCATGACAGCTTCACCGCGCTGGGCGGCATGATCCCGCTGTTCAACATGCAGCTGGGCGAGATCGTGGTCGGCGGCGTCGGCGCGGGGATCTATGGCTTCCTGCTGTTCGCCCTGCTGGCGGTGTTCATCGCCGGCTTGATGGTCGGCCGCACGCCGGAATACGTGGGCAAGAAGATCGAGGCGAAAGAGGTGAAGCTGGCGGTGCTGGCCATCGCCGTGCTGCCGCTGTGCATCCTGGGCTTCACAGCGATCAGCGCGGTGCTGCCGGCGGGGCTGGCGGGGCCGCTCAACAAGGGGCCGCATGGGTTCACCGAGATTCTCTATACCTATTCGTCGGGCACCGGCAACAACGGCTCGGCCTTCGCCGGGCTGACCGCCGGCACGCCGTTCTACAACGGGCTGCTGTCGGTGGCGATGTGGATCGGCCGGTTCTTCATGATCGTGCCGGCGCTGGCCATCGCCGGCAGCCTTGCGGCCAAGAAGTACACGCCCGAAACCGCCGGGTCGTTCCCCACGACCGGGCCGCTGTGGATCGGCCTGCTGGTGGGCATCATCCTCATCGTCGGCGGCCTCACTTTCCTTCCCAGCCTCGCGCTCGGCCCCATCGCGGATCATCTCGCGATGATCTCCGGCCAGCTGTTCTGAGAGGTTTGCCATCATGACTACGCCCCAGAGCGTTCCCGCATCCATGTTCTCGGCCAAGCTGACCGTTCCCGCGATCGGCGACGCCTTCCGCAAGCTCCATCCCGCCGCGCTGGTTAAGAACCCCGTGCTGTTCACCACGGCGGTGGTGGCCCTGCTGCTCACGCTGCTGCTGGCGTTGGGCGGCGAGCCGCTGCCGCTTGGTTTCCAGGCGCAGTTGATCGTCTGGCTGTGGCTGACCGTGCTGTTCGGCACCTTCGCCGAAGCCCTGGCCGAAGGGCGCGGCCGCGCCCAGGCGGCGTCGCTGCGCGCGACCAAGAGCGAGCTGGCCGCCCGGCTGCCCAATGGCCAGGTCGTGCCCGCCTCGCAACTGCGGCGGGGGGATGAAGTGCTGGTCGAGACCGGCGACCTGATCCCGGCCGACGGGGAAGTGATCGCCGGTGTCGCCTCCGTCAACGAAGCCGCGATCACCGGCGAAAGCGCGCCCGTGATCCGCGAGGCCGGCGGCGACCGGTCCGCCGTCACCGCCGGCACGCGCGTCATCTCGGACTCGATCCGTGTGCGGGTGACGCAGGAGCCGGGGCAGGGCTTCCTCGACCGGATGATCGCGCTGGTCGAAGGCGCGGAACGGCAGAAGACTCCCAACGAGATTGCCCTCACGATCCTGCTGGTGGGGCTGACCATCATCTTCCTGATCGCGGTGGCGACGGTGCCGGCCTTCGCCCGCTATGCCGGCGGGCACATTCCCGTCGCCGTGCTGGCCGCGCTGCTCATCACGTTGATCCCCACCACCATCGCCGCGCTGCTTTCGGCGATCGGCATTGCCGGAATGGACCGGCTGGTGCGCTTCAACGTGCTGGCCAAGTCGGGCCGTGCGGTGGAAGCGGCGGGCGACGTGGACGTGCTCCTGCTCGACAAGACCGGCACGATTACCATCGGCGACCGGCAGGCCTGTGCCTTCCGCCCGCTCGATGGCATCGCCGCCGGCACGCTGGCGCAGGCCGCCATGCTGGCGAGCCTGGCCGACGAGACGCCGGAAGGCCGCTCCATCGTCGTCCTCGCGCGCGAAACGTTCGGCGTGGCCATTGATGCCCTGCCCGAAGGCGCGGAGATCATTCCCTTTACCGCGCAGACCCGGATTTCGGGTGTGAAGACCGATGCCGGGCTGGTGCAGAAAGGTGCGGTGGATGCGATCCTGCGCGCCAATCCCGAAGCGGCTTCGGGCAACCACGCGCCACAGCTGCGGCGCATCTCCGAAGAGATCGCCCGGTCGGGCCAGACGCCGCTCGCGGTGGCGCGGGATGGCCAGCTGCTGGGCGTGATCGCGCTGAAGGACGTGATCAAGGCCGGCGTGCGCGAACGGTTCGCGGAACTGCGCCGCATGGGCATCCGCACGGTGATGATCACGGGCGACAACCCGCTGACCGCCGCCGCCATCGCCGCCGAATCCGGCGTTGACGATTTCCTTGCCGAAGCGACGCCCGAGGACAAGCTGGCGCTGATCCGCGCGGAGCAGCAGGGCGGCAAGCTGGTGGCGATGTGCGGCGATGGCACCAACGATGCGCCCGCGCTGGCCCAGGCCGATGTCGGCGTTGCCATGAACACCGGCACGCAGGCTGCGCGCGAGGCGGGCAACATGGTCGATCTCGACAGCGATCCCACCAAGCTGATCGAGATCGTGGGCCTCGGCAAGCAGTTGCTGATGACGCGCGGGGCATTGACCACCTTCTCGGTGGCGAACGACGTCGCCAAGTATTTCGCGATCATCCCGGCGATGTTCGTGGTGCTCTATCCGGGGCTGGGCGTGCTCAACGTGATGAAGCTGGCATCCCCGGAAAGCGCGATCCTTTCGGCGATCATCTTCAACGCGCTGATCATTCCGGCGCTGGTGCCGCTCGCGCTGCGCGGCGTGACCTATCGGCCGATGGGCGCGGGGCCGCTGCTGGCCCGCAACCTTGCGGTCTATGGCCTCGGCGGGCTGATCGCGCCGTTCATCGGCATCAAGGCGATCGATCTCGCGGTCGCCGGCCTCCATCTCGTCTGAGGATTTTCGACATGACCAAGGATCTTCTGGCCGCGCTGCGCCCCGCGCTGGTGTTCACGGTATTGTTCGCGCTGCTGCTGGGGCTGGCCTATCCGCTGGCGCTGACGGGGGTGGCGCAAGTGCTGTTCCCCCATCAGGCCAACGGCAGCTTGATCGATCGCGATGGCCATTCGGTGGGGTCCAGCCTGATCGGGCAGGGCTTTGCCAGCGACGGCTATTTCCACCCGCGCCCGTCGGCCGCCGGCAAGGGCTACGACGCCACCGCCTCCGCCGGTTCCAACCTCGGTCCGACCAGCCAGGCGCTGGCCGACCGGGTGAAAGCCGATACGCGCGCTCTCGCAACCTCACCGGGCGTCATCGTTCCGCCTGACCTGGTGACAACTTCCGCCTCGGGGCTCGATCCCCATATCAGCCCCGAGGCGGCCTATTTCCAAGTGGGCCGCATCGCGCGGGCGAGGGGGATGAGCGACCCGGCGGTGCGCGCGCTGGTGGCGGGTCATGTGGAAGGACGGATGCTGGGCTTTCTGGGCGAGCCGCGCGTGAACGTGCTGGAACTCAATCTTGCTCTCGACAGCGCGGCTACTGCGGGCGCACACGGGAGGCCATGAACGACGCCAGGCCTGATCCCGATGCCCTGCTGCGGGCGGCCACGCGCGAGGCCAAGGGCCGTCTCAAGGTATTCCTTGGGGCGGCGCCGGGCGTGGGCAAGACCTACGAGATGCTCAGCGATGGCGCGGCGCGGCGGGACGCGGGCGTCGATGTCGTGGTCGGCGTGGTCGAGACCCACGGCCGCCGCGAAACCGAGGCCAAGGTCGACGGCTTCGAGATCATGCCGCGCAAGCCCATCGCCTATCAGGGGCACACCCTGGCGGAGATGGACATCGACGCCATTCTCGCGCGCCGGCCGCAACTGGTGCTGGTCGACGAGCTGGCCCATACCAACGCGCCGGGCAGCCGCCACGACAAGCGTTATCAGGATGTCGAGGAACTGCTGGCGGCGGGGATCGACGTCTATTCCACGCTCAACATCCAGCACCTTGAAAGCCTGAACGATCTTGTCGCCTCGTTCACCAAGGTCCGCGTGCGGGAAACGCTGCCGGACCGGGTGATCGAGAACGCCGAGATCGAGATCGTCGATATCCCGCCGGACGAGCTGATCGAACGGCTGCGCGAAGGCAAGGTCTATGTGCCGGACGAAGCCTCGCGCGCGCTGGGGCATTTCTTCTCCAAGTCCAACCTTTCGGCGCTGCGCGAACTGGCCTTGCGCCGCGCGGCGCAGGCGGTCGACGCGCAGATGCTGGATTACGTGCGCGCCAACGCGGTGGGCGGCACGTTCGCGGTCAATGACCGGCTGGTCGTGGCCATCAGCGAACAGGCGGGCGCGACGGAACTGGTGCGCGCGGCCAAGCGGCTGGCCGACGCGCTGCGCGCGCCGTGGACGGCGGTTCATGTCGAAACCCCGCGCGATGCCGCATTCACTTCGGCGGAAAGCGCGCGCCTGGCCGAAGCCATGCGCCTGGCCTCGCAACTCGGCGCTCAGATCGAAACCGTGCCCGCCGAAAGTGCGCTGGCCGGCTTGCGGCAGTTCGCGGGCGAGGCGCGCGCGACGCAGCTGATCGTCGGCAAATCCCGGCGATCGCGCTGGTTCGAACTGCGCCACGGATCGATCGTCGACCGGCTGGTGCGCGATGCGCCCGGCCTGGCCGTGCATGTCCTGCCGCTGACCGAAGCCGGCACAGCGCGAACGGTGCGTCTACCCCGGCTGGGCGAGGGCTGGGGCTCATGGCACGGTTACGCCGTCTCGCTCGGCCTGGGCGCGGCGATCACCGTGCTGGGGCGGATGATCTTCGCGCAGGGCAGCATCACCAACATCGGGCTGCTTTTCCTGCTGCCCGTGATGCTGGCAGCGACGCGCTATGGCCTGCGCACCGGCATTGTCACCAGCCTCGCCTGCTCGCTCGCCTACAACTTCTTCTTCATTCCGCCGCTCAACACTTTCACCATTCAGGACCCGCAGAACATCATCACCGTGCTGGTGCTGCTGGGCGTGGCCATTGTCGGCAGCCAGCTTGCCGCGCGCGTGCGGGCGCAGGCCGTGCTGGCGCAGGCGAGCGCGGCGCAGAACCGGTCGCTGGCGGGCTTCGCCCGAAGGCTTACCGGCATCGGCTCCACCGACGAACTCGCGCAAGTCTTGTGTGGCGAGATCGGGCAGCGCCTCCACGGCAACACGGTGCTGCTGATGCCGGAGGCGGCGGGGCTGGCGGTGCGGGCTTCCGCGCCGCCCGGGGGCAGGCTGGCGATGCTTGACGATGCCGCCGCCCGCTGGGCCTTCGACAACAACAAGCCGGCCGGGCAGGGGTCGGACACGCTCACTGCATCGGAATGGCTGTTCTATCCGATCGGCACGACCGGCCGGGTGCTGGCGGTGTTCGGGCTGTCGCGCCCCGATGCGGGCGCGCCGGTGCGCGCGGACCAGCTGCCGTTCCTGCTCAGCCTGCTGGATCAGGCCGGGCTGGCGCTGGAGCGGATCGCGCTGGCCGAGGAGATGGCGGACCTTGCCCACGTCCGCGAACGTGACCGGCTGCGCCATGCCTTGCTCTCGTCCGTCAGCCACGATCTGCGCACGCCGCTGACCACGATACTGGGCTCGCTCGCGGAGATCCGGGCGATGTCACCCGAACAGGAGGACCAGCTCGCCGAAACGCGCGCCGAAGCGGAGCGGCTCCACCGCTTCGTCGCCAACCTGCTGGACATGGTGCGGATCGAGGCGGGGGCGCTGCACCGCAAGATCGAACCGGTCGATCTGGCCGAAGCGGTCGCCAGCGCGTTGCACGATCTGGGCACGGCGCTGCATGGCCATCCGGTGAACG
Organism: Novosphingobium sp. UBA1939; assembly: GCF_002336885.1. NCBI lineage: Bacteria > Pseudomonadati > Pseudomonadota > Alphaproteobacteria > Sphingomonadales > Sphingomonadaceae > Novosphingobium > Novosphingobium sp. UBA1939. The sequence goes on from NZ_DDFB01000024.1 coordinate 6,370, forward strand.
TCGCGATCGCGGCCGATCTGCCGTTTGTGCTGGTCGATCCACAACTGTTCCACCATTGCCTGATCAACCTGATCGAGAACGCGGCCAAATATGGCGATCCCGGCACCGGCATAACCGTGCGCGCCCAAGGCGATACGCAAGGGCTGACGCTGTTCGTCGAAGACGAAGGGCCGGGCATTCCCGAAGGGCAGGCGCAACGGATTTTCGAGACCTTCGCGCGGATCGAGGGGTCGGACCGCAAGGGCGGGACCGGGCTGGGGCTTGCGATCGTCAAGGGTTTTGCCGAAGCGATGGGGCTGGGCGTTTCCGCGTCCGATCGCGCGGACGGGCGCGGCGCGTCGTTCGCGATCCGCTTCCCGCCCGGCCAGTTGAAGGAATTGCCTCCAGAATGAGCAGTGCCGAATGAACAGTGCCGTGACGATACTCGTGGTCGATGACGAGCCGGCCATCCGGAGGCTGCTCCATGCCAGCCTGGCACGGGCCGCCTATCGCGTGGTGGAGGCTGGGTCCGGGCGCGAGACGCTGGCCGCGGTGCAGATCGACAAGCCCGAAGTCGTGCTGCTCGATCTTGGCTTGCGCGATCGCGACGGGCTGGAGCTGATCCCGATCATCAAGGCCGCCGGCGCGGCGGTGATCGTCGTGTCCGCGCGCGATGCCACGGATGAGAAAGTGGCGGCGCTCGATCTGGGCGCGGACGACTTCGTGGCAAAGCCCTTCGACAGCGAGGAAGTGCTGGCCCGCATCCGCGCGGCGTTGCGGCACCGGCTGGCGAGTGCCACCGGCGCGCCGGTGCTGCGCCACGGCGACGTGGAGATCGATCTGGCGGCGCGCCGGGTGAGCCGGGGCGGCGAGGACGTGCGCCTGACGCCCAAGGAATACGGCTTCGTTGCGGAGCTGGCGAAATCGCCCGGGCGGGTGGTGACGCACGCGCATCTGCTGCGCACGGTGTGGGGCGCCGGCCACGAGCACGATGTGGAATATCTGCGCGTGGCGGCGCGCGCGATCCGGCGCAAGCTGGAGCAGGACCCGTCGCAGCCGACCTTGCTGCGCAACGAACCCGGTGTTGGCTATCGGTTGCAGGTGGAGGCGTAACCCGCCTGCCAACTCGTTCTGGTGCCGGTTGAAGCGCGATGGAGCCTGCATTGCGTCGCTTTAACTGATCGGTTAAACCCGGCCGGCGGACCGCATGATCGATCATGCGGCCGGTTCTGTTCGAGGATGTCATACGGTGTTCGACACGCTGACGCTGGCCGCGCTGCCGCCCGAGGACGAGGCTCTGCGCCCGCAAATCCGGGCATTCATTGCCAGTCATGTCGCGGGATTGCCGGCGGATCGGCGGGCGCGGTCGTGGCAGGGCTTCGATGCTGCGTTCAGCCGCGCGCTGGGGCAGGCGGGCTTTCTGGGGTTGACGCTGCCCAGGGTTTACGGCGGGCAGGAGCGTGGCCCCTTCGCGCGCTTCGTGGTTGTGGAGGAACTGCTGAGCGCCGGTGCGCCGGTCGCCGCGCACTGGATCGCCGACCGCCAGAGCGCCCCACTGATCCTTGGCTATGGCACGGACGAGCAGCGCCGGTCCTACATTCCGCGCATCTGCCGGGGCGAGGCGCTGTTCTGCATCGGCATGAGCGAGCCCGGTTCCGGGTCCGACCTTGCCAGCGTGCGGACCCGCGCCGAGCGCACGGACAAGGGCTGGCGCGTCAATGGCCAGAAAATCTGGACCACGAATGCGATGCATTCGGACTACATGATCGCGCTGCTGCGCACATCGGGCACGCCGGAAGACCGGCACGCGGGGCTTTCGCAGTTGATCATCGACCTCAAGGCGCCGGGCGTCTCGGTGCGGCCGATCGTCGATCTCACCGGCGACGCGCATTTCGCCGAAGTGTTCTTCGACAATGTCGAGCTTCCCGCCGATGCGCTGATCGGCCGCGAAGGCGAAGGCTGGAAGCAGGTTACGGCCGAACTCGCGTTCGAGCGTTCCGGGCCGGAGCGCATCTATTCCTCGGTGGTGCTGCTCGATGCCTGGATACGGCATATGCAGGCCGTGGGCCGCCTCGACGCCGGTGTGCTGACCGGCCGGTTCATGGCCGAAATCGCCACGCTGCGCGCCATGTCGATCGCCTGCACCGCCCGTCTCGCGCTGGGGGAAAGTCCGGTGGTCGAGGCGAGCATCGTCAAGGACAGGGGTACGACGTTCGAACAGGACCTGCCGGTGGCGATCGGTGACGATCTGGCCGCGCATCCCGACGAGCCGGTAAGTGACGAACTCTACCGCACGCTGCTCTATGTCACGCACATCGCGCCCAGCTTCTCGCTGCGCGGCGGTACGCGCGAGATTCTGCGCGGGATCATCGCGCGCGGCATGGGCTTGCGGTAAGGGACGGGGAGAGAGCCGATGGACGCACACGCACTGCTCGAACCCTTTGACCGGATGCTGGCCGCGATCGCCGCGCCCGCGGCGGTGCGCGCCGTGGAAGCGGGAGGCGATGCCTCGGCGATGTGGAGCGAACTGGCGCAATCGGGCTTTCTCGATGCGCTGGTGCCCGAAGATGCGGGGGGAGCCGGCCTGTCGCTGGCCGGGATCGCGCCGCTGATCGAAGCCATCGGCGCCCATGCCGTGCCGTTGCCGGTGGCCGAAACCATGGTGGCGCGCGCCCTGCTGGCCGGGACTGGTTTAGCCTCGCCGGATGGCCCGATCGCGCTCGCCACGGCCGGCGTGCCGGGGCAGATCGTACCGTGCGGTCTTGTCGCCGCGCACGTCCTGGTCGATTTGGGCGACCGTCTCGTGCTGGCGCCGATCGACGCACTGGCGGTGACGCCGACGGGCGTTCATCACGCGCTGGCCGCGCGGATCGCGTGGGAAGGCCGGCCGGCCGGGCAGGACCTCACGCGCCCAGCGGCCGGGTTGCGGGCGCTCGCAGCGATCGTGAGGGCAACCCTGATCGCCGGCGCCGCGCATCGCCTGCTGGAAGTGACCACCCGCCATGCCAACGAACGGGTGCAGTTCGGCAAGCCCATCGGCCGCCAGCAGGCCCTGCAGCAGAACCTCGCGGTCATGGCGGAAGACGCCGTCGCCGCCCGCATCGCCGCGCAATTGGGCTGCGCGCAGGGGCTCGATGTTTCGCTGGCCGCTGCGGCGGTTGCCAAATCGACCGCCTCGTCCGTCGCGGCGCGGCTCGCCGGCACCGCCCATGCCGTCCACGGCGCGATCGGGATCAGCGAGGAATTCGACCTCCAGTTGCTAACCCGGCGGTTGCACGAATGGCGCCTGGCGGACGGCTCCGAAGGATACTGGAACGGCGTGCTGGGCGCGGCGCGGCTCGCCGATCCGGCCGGTTCGGTGGACTGGATACGCGCCGAAGTCTTCGCCTGAAAGCGGGACCGCAGGAAACGCCCTACCCGGCGCTGTCCTCCGCCAGTGCCGCCGCTTCTGCCGCACAATCGCGATCCGGAGCCTTGTGCGGCTGGCTCGCCAGTTCGGCCCGGGCGGCCGCCAGATCGGCCTGGAAGCCCGGTTCCAGCTGCATCCGCGCAAAGACGGCGGAGGCGACGACGCGGCCTTCCTCGATATCGCTTTCCCAATGGACGTTGCAGATCCGGCGGCTCTCGCCAAAGGTGCGGCCGCGCGCGACCAACTGCGTCGCGCGATCGGGGATCAGTTCCGCCAGCAGCAGCCCCCAGCCATAGCCGATAGCGCTGTGGCCGGAGGGATAGGACCCGTTGGTGCGAAGGCCGGCTTCCTGCGAAGGCGTGCAGGTCGGCTTGCCGTTCTCCATAAAGGGGCGGGGGCGCTTGTACTTGTCCTTGGCGCCGCTCGTCGCCATGCCGAAATCGATCATGGCGCGGCGCATCAGCCGGTTGAGCGCGGGCGTGTCCGTCGGTGTGATGGCAAGGCCGGCGGTGCAGGAAAAGGTGCCGGTGGCCTTGGGCGACCACAGGTCGGCATCGCTCGCCGCCAGCGCGAAACGCGCCTTGCCCTGCAAGACCAGCGCGCGGTCGGCGGCGGCATGGTCCCGCGCTTCCGTGGCGGAACCGGCCCCCGGCGCGGGAGGAACGAGCGCCACGCTGTCGATGCCCGCGCCCGGCGCCAGGTAACCTCCCGCGCCCGGCGCGGTCATCGCCAAGGGCAAAGGGGTTGCGCCGGACGATCCGGGCGAGGTCTGTCCTGCAAGCGCGGCGCCCGCGCCAGCGCCGGTCAGCAGCAGGGCGATAAGGGTGATCGTGCCGCGGTTGGTCATTGCTTCTGCCTCGTTCGTTCAAGCGCCGGCTGGCTGCCGGGGAGGGTGATGCCAGTCCTTTTTCGCTTCGCCAACCCTGCGCTTCACGCGCGGCTCGAGACAATGCGAAACGCCCGCGCAAATGGCGTATTGCCCGTCACCGCCCGCCGCCTTAGCCACCGCGTCGCTGCGGTTCTTGCGAGGGCTGGCAGCGTCTGTGGCGCGTTCGGTCCGGAAGGGTAACAGCATGATGTGGAAGGCCGGTGCAGGTCTGGCTTTGACGATGGTTGCCATGCCAGCGGTTCCCGCATGCGCTCAAGGGACGGCGCCGTCGTCCGCGACCGTTGCCGTGCCGGCACCGCCCTTTGTACCGGCCGACTTCAACGTTCCGACCCACGTGGAAGGACCGGGTTTCACGATCGTGCCGCTCGCCCCCGCCTTGGCGAAGATCGATTACGACGCCTACATGGCCTCCATCGAACACTTGCAGAAGACCTTTTCGCGCAGCACCAACTGGCCCCGCGAGGGTATCTCCGCTGCCGACGCCGTGCAGGACATGGAAACCGAGCAAGCCCGGTTTCAGGGCCGCAAGTCCTTTGCCTATTCCGTGTTGACGCCCGATGGCACGCGCGAACGCGGCTGTGTCTATGTCTATCCCAGCACTGTTCCGGGCTACGACGCCGTGGTCAGGTTATGGGTGACCAAGGCCGAGTACGACGCGGGCTTCGACGCCGAACTCTACACGTGGGTCACCGGCTGGGTGCAGGCCAAATGGCCTTTCGTGAAAGTGGCCTATCCCGGACGCGCGATCGAATGGAGCGCCTGGGATGCTATGGTCGCGGCGAGCAAAACCGGGAAAGCCGGATCAGCGGCGCCAGCGCAGTGAGTCGAGCAGTTGCCGGGTGCCGGCCCTGAAGCGCTTGGAGCATGGTGCCCGCGTCCAGATTGACGGTAGCGGCTCCCGGTGATGGACGCTTAATGCTGCGCAGTATCGCCAGCGCTATTGTGTTGACGAATCAACTATTGTGCGTCTAGCTCGAAGGATGACGACGCCTCATCCGTTCCAGCCGCGCCTTGAGCATGCCTTCACGATCTCGATCACCCTCTCCCGGCCAAGCTGGGTCACGCCTGCCGCAAGGGGGGATTCGCGTGCGGCGATTTATGCCAAGGACGGTGTGGTCGAAGGGCCACGGCTCAACGGCCGCGTGGTGCCGATGTCGGGCGGCGACTTTCCGCTGACGCGTCCGAACGGGGTGATCGACTTCGATGCGCGCTATCTGCTGGAGGCGGACGACGGGGCGATCATCTACCTGGAAAACCGGGGCTTCCGCTGGGCGCGCAATGACGAGATCGCGGGGCGGATGCGGCGCAACGAGCCGGTGGGCTTCGACGACTACTACATGCGGGTGACGCCCCGGTTCGATGCGCCGGAAGGGCCGCACGCCTGGCTGTCGCAGCATGTCTTTGTTGGCGTGGCGGAAAAGATCCCCGGCGCCAACCGCATCCATTACTTCGTTGTGCTGTGAGCGGGAACGGATCTGGCACTGCACTTTCTTCCCTGCATTCCCGAGGAAACCCGATGACGCTGTCCCCTGCCGATTGCCGCCTGGAGCATGTGTTCGATATCGAAGTCCTGTTCGGCACCGACCGGGTTATCTTCGGGCCGCTGCCCGGCGGCGGAAACCAGGGCTATACCCCGGCGATCGGCGGCACCATTTCCGGGCCGCGCCTGTCTGGCACAGTGGTGCCGCACAGCGGCGCGGACTACGCGACGGTGCGCGCCGACGGCACCATCGAACTGAACGCGCACTATCTGCTTCAGGCCGACGACGGGACGACGATCTACATCCAGAACAAGGGCTATCTCGTCCGTCCGCTACCGGGTGAGCCGCAGCCGTCGTACTTCCGGCTGACGCCCTATTTCCGCGTGCCCGAGGGGCCGCACGACTGGCTTTCGCGCACGGTCATCGTCGGCGGAGGCGAACGGCGGACGGATCCCGACCGCTCGCTGTTCCGATATTACGCGCTGGTCTGAGCGCGGCGGCCCTGGCTCCTCTTTCGGCAAGTCTGGTAACGGCGTCTGCCCCGACGGATCGCGTCGGGAGTGCTGGCGCGCTCCGTCCCTATTGGCCTCCTCTGGCGCTTGACTCCCGTCACCAGCGCTCTTGCGTTGCGGGGTGAGGGGCGTGCAGCATAAGCGGGAGATACAGGCGATGGATCAACAACAAGAGGTGCCATGACTGAACCGCCGCGTGGTGCCGCCGAGCGCGTCGCCTACCTGATCCGTTTGGTCGCCGCCGGCCCGCACCGGTTTAGTCTGGGCGAACTCGCCGCGCGCGCGGAACTGCCGCCAAGCACGGTCCATCGCCTGCTCAAGGTGCTGTTTGACTGCGGTTTCGTGGAGCGGGGGAGCGGGCAGAGCTATCGCCCGGGACGCGAACTTTACCGCACCGCCTCGCAGCTCATCGCCCGGTTCGATCTGACCCGCAGCGCGCGGCCGTTCCTGGACATGCTGGTCGCCGAATGGCAGGAGACGGCGGTGCTGTGCGCGTACAGTCCACCGGGCCGGTGCGGGATCATCGCGGATGTCGTTCCCACGCCGCACCTGTTGCGGTTCGCGGTGGAGAAGGGGGGCGAAGTTGCCCTGCCCTGGGGTTCGCTCGGACGGGCCATTCTGGCGTTCCTGCCGACGGGGGAAGGGGAAATCCTGCTGCGCGAGGCGGGTGATGGCCCGCTGACAGGGCGCCCCCGGCCAACGCGGGCGGAACTGGAAGCGGACCTCGCGCGAATCCGGAAGGAAGGAACGGCGCGCTATTTCGATCCGCGTCACGACATCGCCGGCATCGCCGCGCCGATCTTCGGGGCGGAGAAGGAAATGCTGGGCTGCATCGGCGTGACCATGCCTTCGGCACGCTACCGGCTGCATGAAGAGGATGACCTTGCCGCCGCCGTCCGCGGGGCGGCCATGCGGATCAGCGAACTGGCGGCCATCTCGTACAGCTAGTTTTCCGTATAATGGAATTGTGATTCCGAAATTCGGAACGCCCTTGACCGTTGATTTATCAACATGCTCTATACCTCCCGTAGGCCGGGACAAAGATGGCCGCAACAAGGGGAGATGGACGAATGGCGCGTGGTGCTATGTTACGGGCGGCCGGCGGTTCGGTGATGGCGCTGGCCGGCGCGATGCTCTGGGCAGGGCCGGGTTTCGCACAGGAAGCTCCGGACAACACG
>NZ_DDFB01000024.1:13848-20511 GCF_002336885.1 Novosphingobium sp. UBA1939
GTCGATCTGGGCGGCAAGGCCCCGAACGTGACGCTCCGGACGGCTTCGGCGAACTTCGGTCCCGCCGTCGTCGCTTACATTCGCGGCGTTGGCCAGCGCGATACCTCGTTCGCGCTCGAACCGGGTGTCGGCATCTATGTCGACGACGTCTATCTGCCGACGATGCAGGGATCGATGCTTAGCCTCATCGACCTTGACCGCATCGAAATCCTGCGCGGTCCGCAGGGAACGCTCGCCGGTCAGAATTCGATCGGCGGCGCGATCAAGCTCTATTCCAAGAAGCCCGATGGTTCGAACGACGGCTACCTGTCGGCGACCTACGGCAGCTACAACCGCATGGAACTGCGCGGCGCGGCGAATTTCACGGTGGTGCCGGACAAGCTTTTCGCCCGCCTTTCGGGCGTTGCGGTCAAGAAGGACGGCTACGTCACCCGCTACGATTATGCCTGCACCCATCCCGGCAGCACGCTGCCGAGCATGGTGGCCGCCGACAAGTGCAAGCTGGGCACCGAAGGCGGCAAGGAATACGTCGCCGGGCGGCTCGCGCTGCGCTGGCAGGCTTCCAGCCGGGTCACGGTGGACCTTGCGGCGGACGTGACGCGCGACAACAGCGAGGTCGGCCCCGCGACGCTGCTCTACGTCGGCCGGCAGGCGGTCCCCGGCGCAACGCTGACCGGCGTGGCGACGCCGCCATCCTCGGCCTATGTGCTCAATGGCAACGTCTTCGGCACGGCATCGGGTTCGCCCTACATCTCGTATTCGCCCTACGGGAACTACGCGCAGGATACGTTCACCAAGAGCCCCTTTGTCAGCTACGAGAACTATACCGAGGTTACCCCGCGCGATGGTTCGGGCACGTGGTCCGCGCCGCTCAAGGGCTTGATCAACAGCTGGGGCATCTCGGGCACGATCACGGCGGAGTTGACTGACAACCTCAACCTCACCTCGATCACCGCCTATCGCAAGTTCGACGGCAACTATTCGTCGGGCGACAGTTCGCCGTTCAACACCGGGCTGCAAGCGAACCGTGTCTATAACCACCAGTTCAGCCAGGAACTGCGCCTGTCCGCCAAGCTGGGCGACATGGTGAACCTGACCGTCGGCGGGTTCTATCTGGACAGAACCAGCCGCAACCGGTCGCGCGTCACGCTGCCGACGCTGAACTTCATCGAGGACAACCGGATTCCGGCCAAGACCAAGGCCGTGTTCGCCAACGCCGAAGTCTCGCCGCTGGCACGGCTGACCATCCTGGGCGGCATCCGCTACACCGACCAGAGCAAGACCTTCATCTATGGGCGTGAGGGCATTCCCGGCTCGTCCACCGGTGGCGCCGTTCCGGCTTCGCTGGCGCCGCTCAACGGGCTGTCGCGGGAATTCTCGGGCAGCCGGGTCGATTACCGGCTTGGCGCGCAGTACCACCTGACCGACGCGATCATGGGCTATGCCCAGTTCTCGACCGGCTTCAAGGGTGGCGGTATCAACCCCCGGCCGTTCTTCCCGGCCCAGGCGCTGCCGCACAATCCGGAAACGCTCAAGGCCTATGAAATCGGCCTGAAGAGCGAATTCCTCGATCATCGCGTGCGCCTCAACACATCGGCGTTCATCAACAAGTACAACGACATCCTGGTGACGGTTTCGAACTGCCCGGTGGCGGTGGGCGTGCCGGCCGCGCCGTGCGCGCTGCCGCTCAATGCCGGCAAGGCAACGATCAAGGGCTTCGAGGCCGAACTCGCGCTGCGTCCGGTACAGGGGCTCTCGATCGACGCATCGCTTGCCTATCTCCACTTCAAGTACGATTCGATCAGCGCGATCGCGGCCAGCGCCGGCATCGGACTGGAGGACAAGGGCGTCTACATCTCGCCCTGGCAGTGGAGCTTTGGCGCGCAGTACGAGTTCGATCTGGGCAAGGCTGGCACGATCATTCCGCGCATCGACGTCAACCATGAGGACGCGTTCGAGCGCAATGCCAACAACGTCGACGCCGCGACCGGGGGCAAGGACATCTTCGGCGTGATCCCCAGCCGCACGCTGGTCAATGCCCGCGTGGCCTACGCGACGGCCGAGAAGGACTGGGAACTGGCGGTGGAAGTCCGCAATCTTACCAACAAGCTCTATTATTCCGACATTTTCGACAATCGCGGATCGACCAATTCGATCCAGGGCGTTCCCGGTGAACCGCGCACCTGGGCCGTCACGCTCAAGCGCCGTTTCTAGGAACGGCTGATGCGGCGAAGGACGGCCTGTGGGTTGTCCTTCGCCGGACATCCGGCCCGGTCGGAGACCGGCGACCCGCACTATCGCAGGAAAGGAATGACCGTGTCGTCTCGACCCGTTGCCAACCCCGCCGTTCCGGCCACCGAAATTCCCGCCGGAACCCCCATCGTCGCCGGCCTGCCGATGCCGGAGTTCAGGCGGATTGGCGTCGAACCGATCTCGGGCGCCTGTGGCTGCGAGATCACCGGGGTGGACCTGCGCCAGCCGCTTGACGCGGAAACGCTGGCCGAGGTGATGAAGGCGTTCGAGCAGTTCCTTGTGATCGTGTTCCGCGATCAGGATCTGACGCCGGAACAGCACAAGGCCTTCTCGCGCTATTTCGGCGAGTTGACCGAACTGCCGCAGGCGCCGACCTATGCCGGCCATCGCGACATGCAGGAAGTCCGCCGCGAAGCGCACGAGCCGGAAAACGTGGTGCCCTCGTTCGAGCATTTCCACACCGACAGCCCGTTCCTGCCCACGCCACCCAAGTGCATCGTGATGCGCGCGCTGGAAGTGCCGCAGTGGGGCGGGGATACGGCCTTTTCCAACGCCTACCTTGTCTATGAACACTTGTCCGACGGGATGAAGACGCTGCTCGATGGGCTTCAGGTCGTCTATTCGGGCAAGGACATCTGGGCGAAGAACGAAAAGCTCGACCCCGACAAGCGGTTGCGCCTGCGCGAAAGCCACGATTTCACCGAGGACCAGCTCGAAAGCATCCATCCGGCGGTGCGCGTCCATCCCGAAACCGGGCGCAAGGCGCTGTTCGCCACGAGCGCCTATTTCAAGCGCTTCGTCGGCTGGAGCGAGGACGAGAGCCGCGCCTTGCTGGCCTACCTGCAGAGCCTGGCGCAGCACCTTCACTACCATTGCCGCATCAAGTGGCAGAAGGACACGCTGATCGTGTGGGACAACCGGTTCACGCTGCATCGCGGGGTCCACGATTTCAAGTACGAGCGGCGGCATCTGATCCGTACCACCGTGGTGGGCGAGCGCCCCGTCGGTCCCCAGGCCGGCAACTGAACCACGGCGGACACGGAGAAACGGCATGAAGGTGAGCGCCGCGATCGCGGAAATCCTCAGGCGCGAGGGCGTCGACGTCATTTTCGGCTATCCGCGCAACGCGGTGCTGGAAACGGCGGCGGCCATCGGCATCCGCCCGGTGATCGTCCGGCAGGAACGCACCGGCGTCCACATGGCCGATGCGCTGTCCCGGCTGACGCGCGGGCGCCGCATGGGCGTGTTCGCGATGCAGCACGGCCCAGGCACCGAGAACGCCTATGGCGGCGTGGCGCAGGCCTATTCGGAAAGCGTGCCGGTGCTGGTGCTGCCGCAGGGCTATGCCCGGCGCATCGCCCACGTGCCGGACAACTTCAACGCCTCGATCTCGATGCGCGACGTGACCAAGACGGCGGAACCGATCCTGCGTGCAGAGGACACGCCGGCGGTGCTGCGCCGCGCCTTCTCGGCGCTGCGCAACGGCCGGCTGCGCCCCGCCCTTGTCGAAATGCCATGGGACGTGCTGGCCGAGGAGATCCCGGGGGAACTGGACTACCGCCCGGTGATCAGCACCCGTTCCGGCCCCGATCCGGCGGCGGTCGAGGCGGTGGCGGACCGGCTGGTCGCCGCGCGGCGGCTGGTGATCCATGCCGGGCAGGGCGTGCACTGGGCCGAGGCTTATGCCGAGCTGCGCGAACTGGCGGAACTGCTGGGCGCGCCGGTATCCACCAGCCTGGAAGGCAAGAGCGCGTTCGACGAAACGCATCCGCTGGCGCTGGGATCGGGCGGGGCGGCCATCCCCGGCCAGCTGCGCCATTTCCTTGATCGCGCGGATCTGATCCTCGGCATCGGCTGCAGCCTGTCGGAGACCGCGTTCGGCGTGGCCATGCCCGATCATGTGCCGATCATCCACGCCACGCTCGATCCCGCCGACATCAACAAGAGCGTGCGCTGCGAAGCGGCGCTGGTGGGCGATGCGCAGCTGACGCTGGCCATGCTCGTCGCCGCCTGCCGCGCCCGGCTGGACGCGCCGCGCGATCCGTCGGCCGCCATTGCCGAAATCCGCGAGGTGGAAGCCCGCTGGCTGGCGGAATGGTTGCCCTTGCTGGAAAGCGACGACACGCCGCTCAGCCCCTATCGCGTGCTGTGGGAACTGCAGCGCACGGTGGACGTGGCCAACACGATCATCACCCACGACGCCGGCTCGCCGCGCGATCAGCTGACGCCGTTCTGGAAATCGGTGACGCCGCTGTCTTACCTCGGCTGGGGCAAGTCGACGCAGTTGGGCTATGGCCTGGGCCTGGCGATGGGTGCAAAGCTCGCCTGCCCGGACAAGCTGTGCATTAATGTCTGGGGCGATGCCGCCATCGGCTTTACCGGCATGGATTTCGAAACGGCGGCGCGCGAACGGCTGCCGATCCTTTCGATCCTGCTCAACAACAGCGCCATGGCCATCGAACTGCCGGTCATGCCGATCGCCACCGAGCGCTATCGCAGCACCGACATCTCGGGCGATTACGCCGCCTTCGCCCGCGCGCTGGGCGGCTATGGCGAGCGGGTGACCACGCCCGACCAGATCGCCCCGGCGATCCGGCGCGGCATTGCCGCGATCGAAGCCGGCCAGCCCGCGCTGATCGAGTTCATCACCCATACCGAAACGAGGGCTTCGCGCCTGTGACCGTAGCGGTGCCGCGTCGCAGCCTGTCGGCCGGGGAACGCCATGCGTTTGCCGCCGGCGACGAGGCGGCGCTGGCCGACCTGCGGGCCGATCTGCGCGCGGCGTTCACCCACGGCGCGCGGGCGATCGTAGTCGAAACCGGCGACCCCTCGATTGTGGGGGAGGATGGCTTCGCCGAGCGCCTGCTGATGCTGGGGCGCTGGCTGGGCGCGCCATCGATCCAGTCGCCGCAAGGGGAACTGGTCGCGCGGGTGGAACGGCGGCCGGGCGACGCGCAGGCGCGCGGCACGCATTCCGATCTCGAACTGGCACCGCATACCGATCTGCACGACATTCTGGCGCTGGGCACTGTGCGCGAGGCGATGCGGGGCGGGGATTCGTTTCTGGTCCGCGCGGCGGACCTGCACGACGCGGTCCGGCGGCGGATGCCGCATCACCTGCCGACGCTGCGCGAGGGGTATTTCTTCGGCACCAACCCGGTGCTCCGTTCGCGCGCGCCGGTCAGCGCGGAGAAGGTTCCGGTGTTCGCCGGCGAAGGCGATGGGGTGCAATGCTGCTTCAACCCCTATTTCCTGCAAGCCGCCGCGCGCACGCGGGGGGAAGCGCTGCCGCCCGCGCTTGCCGCTGCCGTCGCCGATCTGCGCGCGCGGGCGCTGGAACTGGCCGGGACCGCGCAATTCCGCCTCTCGCCCGGTGACGTGGTGCTGTGGCACAACTGGTCGTGGCTGCACGGCCGCACCGCGTTCGAGGACAATCCGGAGCAGCGCAGACTGTTGCTGCGTCTGTGGCTGCGCTCGGACTTGTGCCCCCCGGCCGACATGCGCTTTGCCGAGCGGTCGGTGGCCATCGACGACGATCACGAATGCACCCGGCGCGAAGGGATGAGGGTAGAATGAGCGCGATCAACGAAGCCGGCGAGGACAACGCCACGTGGCCGTGGTCGGCCACCTGGCCGCTGTTCATCCTCACGCTCATTTCCGTGTTCAACTACCTCGACCGGGCGTTGCTGGGGCTGGTGCTGCCGATGATCAAGCGCGAGTTCGGCGTGTCCGACACCGCGCTCAGCCTCGCCACCGGCCTCGCGTTCATTTTCCTCTATTCGTTGCTGGGCCTGCCGATCGCCTGGCTGGCGGACCGCTTCAACCGGCGCAACATCATCGCCATCGGGCTGGGCTTCTGGAGCCTGATGACGGTGCTGACCGGCTTCGTCACCAGCATCTGGCAACTGGCCATCGCGCGCTTTCTGATGGGCGCGGGCGAAGCCTGCGGGCTGCCGCCGTCGAACTCGATCATCGCCGACCTGTTCCACCCGCGCCGGCGGCCGCTGGCGCTGGCGATCTTCGGCACGGCCAATTCGATCGCCTTCATCGTGTTCTTCCCGATCGCCGGCTGGATCGCGCAGAACCATGGCTGGCGCGCGATGTTCGTGGCGATGGGCGTGCCCGGCATGATCGTGGCGCTGCTGCTTCTGCTGACCGTGCGCGAGCCTGCGCGCAAGACGCCGCCGCGCGAGCGCGAGCGGCTGTCCGCCACGCAGATCTTCGCCGACATCCGGACGCTGTTCGCGGACAAGTGCTACGCCTGGATTTTCGCGGGTGTTACCCTGATGGGAGCGAACGTGTGGGCGGCGGGGGCGTGGACGCCGACGTTCTTTTCGCGCGTGCATCACATGGGGCTGGCCGAGATCGCCGGCACGATCGGGCCGACGCGCGGCTTCATCGGCGCGGCGG
>NZ_DDFB01000056.1:0-5824 GCF_002336885.1 Novosphingobium sp. UBA1939
CGTCGATCGTGATGCCCTGTTCGCGTTCGGCGGCCAGGCCATCGACCAGCAGCGCGAAGTCGATCTCCTGCCCCTGCGTGCCCACGCGCTTGCTGTCGGCTTCCAGTGCGGCGAGCTGGTCCTCGAAGATCATCTTCGAATCGTAAAGCAGCCGACCGATCAGCGTGGACTTGCCGTCATCCACCGAACCGCAGGTGATGAAGCGCAGCATCGTCTTGTTGCGATGCGTTTCGAGATAAGCGTCGATGTCCTCGGCGATGAGGGCATCGGTCTTGTAGATGACGTCTGCTTCGGACATCAGAAGTACCCCTGCTGCTTCTTCACTTCCATGCCCGCGCCGCCCGCGTCCTTGTCGATGGCGCGGCCCTGGCGCTCGCTGGTGGTGGTGAGCAGCGTTTCCTGGATCACCTGCGGCAGCGTGGCGGCACTGCTTTCGACCGCGCCGGTCAGCGGATAGCAGCCCAGCGTGCGGAAGCGGATCGAGCGCATCACCGGTTCCTCGCCGGGGCGCAGCGGGAAGCGATCGTCATCGACCATCAGCAACATGCCGTCGCGCTCCACCGTGGGGCGCTCAGCCGCGAAATAGAGCGGCACGATCGGCACGTCGTTCAGGTGGATGTACTGCCAGATGTCCAGCTCGGTCCAGTTGCTGATCGGGAAGACGCGGATCGATTCGCCCTTGTTCTTGCGGGCGTTGTAGGTGCTCCACAGTTCGGGGCGCTGGTTCTTGGGGTCCCAGCCGTGGCTGGCGGTGCGGAACGAGAAGATGCGTTCCTTGGCCCGGCTCTTCTCCTCGTCGCGCCGCGCGCCGCCGAAGGCCGCGTCGAAGCCCCACTTGTCGAGCGCCTGCTTCAGCCCCTCGGTCTTCCACATGTCGGTGTGGAGCGCGCCGTGATCGAACGGGTTGATGCCCCGCTCCAGCGCTTCGGGATTGCGATAGACCAGCAGTTCCATGCCGCTTTCCGAAGCCATCCGGTCCCGCAGCGCGTACATGTCGCGGAATTTCCACGTCGTATCGACATGCAGCAGCGGGAAGGGCGGTGGCGAGGGATAGAACGCCTTGCGCGCCAGATGCAGCATCACGGCGGAGTCCTTGCCCACCGAATAGAGCATGACGGGGCGTTCGGCCTCGGCCACGACTTCGCGCATGATGTGGATCGCTTCGGCCTCGAGCCGTTCGAGATGGGTCAGCGAGGAACGGGGCAACGAACTGGACATGGATGACTCCGTGGGAGTGGCTGCCTGTCACATCGGCGTAACGGCTTGACCATGAAGCTCCCATATGGGAGCAAAAACAGATGGCATTTCTTTCGCCCGATCAACGCGAGCTTTTCCTGCCCTTGATCGAGGGCATTCACGAAAGCCCGCCATGGGGTGCGTTCATGCGCAACCTGGTGGCGCGCACCTATGCCCGGCGGGCGTTCCTGATCGTGACGCTGGCCAATGCCATGTCTGCCCAGGAACCCACGGTGCTTCATGTCGCCGCGCCTCGCGCGGCGCAGGAGCCGCCGCTCGACTTCCGTCGGCTCGACGCGCTGCGGCTGCATCCCTTCGGCGCGCTGCGCCCCGGCCGGGTCTATGCGCTCGACGAAATGCTGGACTACGACCATCCCGCCCGGCTCGCCGAACAGCGCGCGGCGCTGCACGACATGGGCATCCGCTATGGTCGCTGGTTGCGCGTTTCGGCGGGCGGCGCGGCGGATGCCTGGCTGCTGCTGGTGCGCGAGCGCGAGGATTTCAGCGCCACCGCCGTCTCCGCGCTGGCGGCGATCGCGCCGCACCTGACCGCCGCCCTGCGCACGCTGGGCGCGCTAACCGAGCAGCGGCTCCAGGCGGCGATGGCGCAGGCCGCGCTGGCGCGGCTGGGCGTGGGGCAACTGGCGTTCGATGCTGGCGGGCGGGTCATGGCCGCCGATCCCTGGGCGGAAGCCTTGCTGGCGTTCACGCCCGAACCAGGGCCGGCGCCGGGCCGTCGGTTGCAGGTGCTTCCCGATGTAGCGCGCGCGCTCGATGCCGCCTGCGCCGCGCTGGCGGCCGGTCCGGCGGGCGGAACGCGGGTGATCCGGCTCGACGAGCGCTCGGCGCTCGACGTGTTGCTCCGCAAGTCGGACCTTGCCCTGGCGGAGCCTTGCGCCTTCCCGGCAGTGATCGGCACGCTGCGCCGCGAACACCGCGAAGCCGCGCGCGAAGCGGTCCGCACGCTGGCGGCGGTCCATGGCCTGTCGGATCGCGAAGCCGCGCTGGCGCACGCCATCAGCATGGGCGAAACGATCGTGGAGGCCGGCCGCCGCCTGCGCCTGACCAGCGAGACCGCGCGGAACTATTCGAAGCGCATATATGCCAAGACCGGGGCCGCCGGGCAGGCCGATCTGGTGCGGATGGTACTGACCGGGCTGACGCCTTTCGCCTGAGTCCGCGGCCCGGTTCAGAGAGGCCGTAACGCCACGCGTGCGTGAAGCGCCGCGCGCGCGGCCTGCAGCGTGGCGACCGCTTCCTCGCCTTCGCCCTGCGCGCGGGCGAGAGTCATGGCGCCGACCATTTCGGCGACCATCGAGGCGGCAAGGGCATCGGCTTCGGGCTTGGGGTGGCCGCTTCTGACCAGCGCGCCGGCGATGGCATCGCGCATGGCGGAAATGCCGGCCTGGAAGCGGCGGCGTGCGGACTCGGGCATTCTCGGGGCCTCACCCGCCAGCCAGGGCAGGGGACAGCCAAGATCGTGCCGGCGCATGGCCGCTTCCGACAGGTAGTGGTCGATCAGCCCGCCAAGGTCGGGCCGGTCGCCCAGGAAGCGTTCCAGCATCGCGCGGCTGTCTTCGAACATGCGATCGACGGCGTGGGCAACCAGATCGTCGCGGTTCTCGAAATGGGCGTAGAACCCGCCATGCGTCAGGCCTGCGCGTTTCATCAGATTGGCGACGCTCAACCCTTCGGTGCCGCCGCTGCGCAGTGCGATGGCGGCCTCGTCGAGAATCCGGGCGCGCACTTTGGCCTTGTGGGCGCTCTTGTCAGCCATGGTGATCCGCCTCCTGCTCGCCGGGGCCGTAGCCGCCGCCCATCGCCCGTACCGCCGCCACCGAGGCGCGCGCAAGCGCTTCGCGATTCTGCGCGAGGCGATCGGTCGCCTCCAGCAGATTGCGATCGGCATCCAGCACGTCGATCAGGGCGACGATTCCCTGCGCGTAAGCTTCGCGCGCCTGATCGCGCGCACGGCGGAGCAAGGCGACTTGCCGGGCCAGTTCGTCCTGTTCCCGCCGGCCTTCGGCCAGCGCGGCGACCGCGTCCGCCACTTCGGCGCTGGCGACCTGCGCGGCCTGCCGCCACAGCGCCAGCACCTCGCGCTCATGCCCGCGCGCGACGGCGAGTTCCGCATCGAGCCGTCCAAAGTCGAACAAGCGCCAGCGCAGTGTCGCTCCGCCGCTGGCCGAAACCGAATCCCCCGATCCGAACGAGGCGCCGCCCAGCGTCACCAGCCCGACCAGACCGCCGAGCGAGAGGTGGGGGTAGTATTCCGCCCGCGCCACGCGGATGCCGGCGCGGGCGGCGTCCACGCGCCGTTCGGCAGCGGCCAGATCGGGGCGGCGACGCATCAGCGTGGCGGGATCGGCATCCAGCGCCGGATCGAGCGGGGCGGGGATGGCGGCCGTTTCGCGCAGGCGCTCCAGCCACGCCCGGTCGCTTCCCCCCGTCAGCACGCCCAGCCGGTCGATGTCGACTTCGATCGCCTGCCGCAGCGGCGGCAAGGTGGCCAGCGTGGCGGCGTGGGCCGCTTCGGCGCGGTTGGCATCGAAATCGCGGGCCAGTCCCTGGTTGGCCCGCTGGCGCACCAGCGCCGCCAGATCCCCGCGCAACCGCGCCTGCTGCTGCGCCAAGGCGAGCCGTTCCTGGAGCCCACGCAAGTGGAGATAGGCGTCCGCCGTCTCCGCCGCGATGGCCAGGTGCATGGCGTCCATCTCCGCCAGCGTGGCCGCCGCGTTGGCTGCGGCCGCCTTGCGCCGGGCCGACAGTCCTCCGAACAGGTCGATCTCCCAGCGCGCTTCCACCCCGGCCTGATAGAGTTCGTAGTTCCGGGGCAAGCCCAGTTGCCGCGATGCCGCGCCGATCGGCGAATGGAGCGATTGCCGGTCGGCTTCGGCTGCGCCAGTGGCGTCGAGCGACGGCAACAGCGCCGCGCGGGCTCCCTTGGCCATGGCCCGCGCCTGATCGACGCGCGCGGCGGCGGCGACAAGGTCCAGATTGCCCGACAGCGCGCGGCGGACGGTTTCGTCGAGCTGCGGATCGTGGAACGCCTGCCACCAGGCACCGGTGGCGGGCTGGGCGTGGACCATCGCCGGCGTGGTAGTCATCAGGAGCAGGGCGAGCGCGGCTCGCCGCAGATTGCGGAAACGCATGAGACTTCTCCTTAATGCGCGGCATCGGCGGGAGGGGGCGTCGCGCCCGGCTCCTGCCGGCAGAACGGCACCAGCACCAGTGCCGCGATGAACATCCAGGCCATCACCCGGAACACGTCGTCGAACCCCAGCGCCAGCGCCTCGCGCCCGATCACGCGCGCCATCACGGCCTGCGCCATGTCCTGCGCGCGCGCGCCGTCGGGCGTCATCGTGGCAATCCGCTGCCCCAGGCTGGCCATGACATCGCTGGCCGGACGCGCGTGATGACCCAGCGCTTCGGAAAGGCGCGCGGCGGCGATGCGCGTATCGTCCTGCAGCCAGCTGTTGACCACCGCGATGCCGATCGCGCCGCCAAGGTTGCGCATCAGGTTGAACAGGCCGGAGGCTGCGCCGAGATCCTGCGGCGGCACGCCCGAAAGCGCCATGTTTACCGAAGGAACGATGCACAGCATCAGGGCGAAGCCGCGCAGCATCTGCGGCACCAGCAGTTCCGAAAAGCCCCACTGGCTGGTCATGCCCGACGTCAGCCACAGGCTCAGCGCGAACAGGGAAAGGCCGACGCTGATCATCCAGCGCATGTCGATGCGCTGCGACAGCGACGCGGCGACGACCGTCGACCCCAGCTGCGCCACGCCGACCACGAAGATCGTCTTGCCGATCTGCAGGGCATCGTACCCGCGCACTTGCGCCAGATAGACCGGCACCAGCGAGATCGAGGCATACATGCCGAAGCCGATCACCAGGTTGAACAGGCAGGCGAAGGCGAAGATCGGCCGGCGGAACGGGCGCAGCGAAACCACCGGCATCGGCGAGAACAGCGCGCGCTCCACGAACAGCACCAGCCCCACCAGCGACAGCCAGGCGGCGATCGCGATGGTTTCATCGCCCAGCCAGTCGTGACGGGGGCCTTCCTCCAGCACGTATTCAAGGCCGGCGAGAAAGACCGCCATGGCTACGAAGTGCGCCCAGTCGATCCGGCGCAACAGGCTGGTGTCGGCCTTGTCGATCCGCAGCAGCATGGCGCAGGCCGTGGCGATGGCGAGGCCGGGAAGGACGTTGACGAAGAACAGCCAGCGCCAGTCCAGCGCGTCGGTGATCAATCCGCCCGCCGAAGGGCCAAGCGCCGGCGCCAGGACGCTGACGGTGCCGAGGATGGCCGGGATCAGCGCGCGCTGCTTGCCCGAGAACAGCGTGAAACCGACCGCGAACACCAGCGGCACCATCGCGCCGCCGGTGAAGCCCTGCAAGGCGCGGAAGGCGATAATCGATCCGATCGACCACGACAGGCCGCACAGCAGGCTGGAAATCGTGAACATGGTGCACGAAGCCACGAACAGCCAGCGCGTCGACAGTGCCCGCGCGAGGAAGCCGGACAGGGGAATCATCACCAGCTCGGCCATCAGGTAGGCGGTCTGCACCCAGCTGATTTCATCCGC
>NZ_DDFB01000056.1:5837-6473 GCF_002336885.1 Novosphingobium sp. UBA1939
GCCATCAATCCGAAGATCAGGAACTTGCGGGCCGTGGGCATGGCCGTCGGATCGTCCGACCAGTCCGTGCCGAAGCGCGCGAAAGACCATCTGGGCATGGTGGCAATTTTCCCTCTGGACGAATGATGAACAACATATATATTACGATCATCATATCAGCAAGAGTGCATTTCCATGCTTCAGCGCACATCGGAATCCCAGGTTGATGACGCGGTGGTGCCGGCACCCCGGCGCAGGGCGCCGCGCGCGGTGATCGCGGCAGGGGCGGCGCTTGTCGCAGCGGGGCTGGGCGCGGCCTGGATCCTGTCCGAGCCGGCCAGCCAGTCCACCGACGATGCCTATGTCGGCGCCGATGCGACCAGCGTGGCGCCCCGCATCAAGGGCTTCGTCAGCGCGGTGCTGGTCGAGGAGAACCAGGCAGTCCGCGCGGGCGCGCCGCTGCTGCGCATCGATCCCGAGGAATATGGCGCGCGCCGTGCGACGGCCGAAGCCGATCTTGCCGATGCGCGGGCGGCCGTGGCGGCGGCAAAGGCCGCGCTGGTCCGGCAGGGCAGCGAAGAGGCTCTCGCCCGTGCGCAGGCGGGTGCCGCGGCGACGACGATCCGCGCGGCGCAGGCCAATGCTGGCCACGCCTCG
>NZ_DDFB01000099.1:0-5724 GCF_002336885.1 Novosphingobium sp. UBA1939
CGGCACGGGCAGCGGTGGCAACGGCGACGGCGCGGGCGGGCGCTTTGTGGCGCAGAAGGCGGTCAAGATCGCCGGTGACATCACCTCCACGCGCGATTACCCGGCCGCCTCGCGCGCCAGCCGGCTGGGCACCGGCGTGATCGTCGCGCTCACCGTCGGCACCGATGGCCGGGTGAAAGGCTGCACGGTGCGCAAGCGCAGCGGCGATCCCGAGGCGGATGGCATCACCTGCCGCCTTGCCATCGACCGCTTCCGGTTCCGCCCGGCGCTGGACCAGAATGGCGATGCGCTGGAATCGGTCTACGGCTGGGAGCAGCGCTTCTTCGCGCCCTGATTCCCGGATTATCCCGCACCGGGCGGGGCGGGGGCGCGGTAATTCGTATCCCCACCCCTTGCGGCGCGGCGCGCTTGCCGCGAAACTGGGTCCATGATCGCCCAGACCATCCAGCTCGCGCTCGCCCCGGTCTTCGTGCTGGTGGCGATCGGCAACATCATGAACATCCTGACCACGCGGCTGGGCCGGATCGTCGACCGTTCGCGCGCGCTGCAGAAGCTGCATGCCGAAACGCACGGGGCGGAGCACGATCGCGTGGTGGTGGAACTGCGCTATGTCGACCGGCGCATCCAGCTGATCGGCCACGCCCTGCTGCTGCTGGTCTGCTCGGGGCTGGCCATCGGGGTCACGGTCGGCACGCTGTTCATCGGCGATATCAACGGATTCGAGCTGCGCCACGTTACCAGCGTCACGTTCTTCCTTGCCATCGCCCTGCTGATGGTGGCGCTGATCTACCTGCTGCTCGAAACCCGGCTGGTGGCGCAGACGCTGCGGCTGCCGCAGGAACTGCTGGAACTGGAACGCCGCGATCTGTGAGCGGCCACGACGCGGCCTGATCGCGGTCTTGCTACGCCAGCAGCTTCTCGCCCTTTTCGCGGATCACGCCCTCGATCATCCGCCGCGCGAAGCCGAGGCCATCGGGCATGGTCACGTCGATCACCAGTTCCGCCTCTTCCAGCGTGACCGCGCAGGGGACGGTGAAGCCCATGGCCGAGACGTCCATCGCCAGATGGTCCTCGTCGCACCAGGCCATGTCGACCGAGGCCAGGCTGCCCAGCAGATCGCTGGCCTTGGCCGACGCCTTGCCGGCCTTTTCCTGCATCCGGCGCCGCACTTCGTCCTTGCCAAGCGAATGGGGAATGGCGACGCGCATCAGGTGTTCTCCGGCGGGGCGGCGGGGGTAACAGGCGCGGCCCATTGGGGCGCCGCATCGGCCTCTCCCAGCCCTTCGCCATAGCGGTAGTCAAGGTAGCGTCCCCGCACGGCCAGATCGTCGATGTCGCCGGCGGCCAGCTTGCGCGTGATCTCGTCGATCTCGCGGCTGATCTTGCCCAGGCCATCGGCCAGCTGCTGATCGGCATTGCGCCCGCCGCGTTCCTCCCGCTTCAGGTGTGCGGGAATGCGGCGATAGCTTTCGACCATGCCCGGCAGGTGTTCGCCCACCAGCTTGCGCACTTCGGCGACGGCGGGTTCGGCCGGGTCGATCCCTTCGAGCTGCACCCCCAGCCCGTCCAGCTGCACGCCGATCTGGTCGACAAGCTGCACGGCCGGCGCGGGCAGCGCCGGGCGCTGCGCTTCCAGCCACAGTTCGGTGCGCCCCACCATGGATCGGACGTTGCCGGTGTTCAGCGCGGCCAGATCGGGCACTTTCAGGCGCGGATAGCGGCCGAAGAAGAACAGCGCCGCCGCGATCGTCAGCACCATCAGCATCAGGCCGGTCACGCCGATCCCGTCGATGGCCAGGCCCACGCCCATCGCCGCGACCAGGATCACGCCCACCGCCATGGCCATGCGCGCCGCCTTGCGCGCGACATGCTGGCGCTTCATCTCGGCCGAACGCTGCCCGATCGAGCGCCCGCCCACGCGCCGCCCGCCGGCCTGCTGGCGGACCAGCGAAGCCCGTGCTTCGGTCAGAATGCGCTGACTGTCATGCGATTCGCCGGCCATCGTCCGGTCCATCAGCCTTCAAGGCTCAGCAGCGGCGAGGTTTCGGGGCCGGCGAGCTTGGCCTGCGAAGCGCCTTCGGCCCGCGCGATATAGCCCTTGGATTTCTCGACCTCGCCCGAAAGCGTCGTCACCGTCTGCTTCATCGCGTCGAGCGCTTTCAGCTTGAACGTGTCGATGGTGTCCATCGTGTCGTAGATGTTCTGGAACGCACGCTGCAGCGTTTCCAGCGGGATCGTGCTGGAAGCGGCCATCTCGTGAATCTTGCCGGTCTGTTCGCGCAGCAGCTTGCCAGTCGAATCGATGATGTTGGCGGTCGTCGTGTTCAGCGCGGTGATCTGCTGCAGCACCAGCCGCTGGTTGGTCATCGCCTGCGCCACGGTGACGGCGGTGCGCAGCGCGGCGACCGTGGTGGTGCTGGCGCGGTCGACGCCCTTGACCAGTTCGACGTTGTTCTTCTTGACCAGATCGAGCGCGAGATAGCCCTGCACCGTCACCGCCATCTGTGTCAGCAAGTCCTGCGTGCGCTGGCGGGTATAGAACAGCGCGGATTCGCGGATCGCCTTGGCCTTGGCCGGATCGGTCGCGTCGAGGTCGTTGGCGGCGTCCTCCAGCTTCTGGTCCAGTGTCTTCGAGATGTGGATCATCTGCTCCAGGTTGCCCATGGCTTCCCACAGCTTCTGCCGCTCCACGTCGATCGCGGCATTGTCCATCAGCAGCTCGTCCTTGCCCGAGGCGAGCCGGTCGAGGATCGACTTGATGTGCCCCTGCGCCGAGGTGTAGCCGTCGAAGTAGTTCTTCAGCTTGTTGCCGAACGGGATGATGCCGAGGAACTTGCGCGGCGAGGAGAGATTGCCCTGCCGGCCGGGATCGAGGTCCTCCACCGTCCGGCGCAGCTGGGCGAGATCGGCGCCGACGCCGCTGTCCTTGTCCATCGCCCGAATCGGCCGGTCGAGAAAGCGGTTCGACATGCCCGCGGCGGCCACGATTTCCTTGCGGCCCATGTTGGTAAGCTGATCCACCCGCTTGCCGAATTCGGGGCTGGCCGCGTCCTGCGCGACCAGATCGGCGACGAAGGCATCGACCTTGGCTTCCAGCTTGCCGCGGTTCTCGTCGGACACGGGCACCAGGCCCGCCGCCTGCGCGGGCGCGACGACCGGCACCGGATCGGGCGGGGTCAGGGTGATCGGGCTGATGGTTTCGGTGGGTGTCGTGGCCATGGTCGTTTCGCTCGTTGAGGGCGGTTATGCCACGATAGATGGGGAAAGCCGTTCCGTCACGCAAGCTGTATTATGCAAATAACACAGCCTCACCGGCTGCGAAGCCGTATCGACCTTGCGCCCGAACGGGCGTAGCGATGAAGCGCACCGGGGGCCAAGGAGGGAACAGCGATCAGGTTCGATCCGAAAGACCTTGTCGCCGGGCTGGCCGTGGCGGGGCTGATGATTCCCGAAGGCGTGGCCTATGCCGGCATTGCCGGGCTGGACCCGGCGCGGGCGCTGGCCGCCGGAATCGCCGGCGGGTTCGCCTATGCGCTGGTCGGGCGCAGCCGCTTCGCGATCGTTTCGCCCACGTCCTCGTCCGCCGCGATCCTGGCCGCCGCGCTGGCCAGCCTGCCGGGCGATGCCGCGACGCGCGCGGTGCTGGCGACGGTGCTGGTGGGCATGACCGGGCTGATCTTCCTGGGCGCGGCGCTGTTCCGGCTGGGCAGCCTGTCCGCCTTCGTCTCGCGCGCGGTGCTGCGCGGCTTCGCCTTCGGCCTCGCCATCACCATCGTCATCCGGCAATTGCCCAAGCTGCTGGGCATCGCCGGTATCGCCGCGGGCAACATCGCGGCCATGGCGGCGGAGATCGCGGGCGGGCTGCGCCGGGCCAATCCCGCCAGCGCCTTGATCGGCCTGGCCGCGCTGACGCTGCTGGTCCTGGTGCGGGCGCGCTGGCCGCGCGTGCCGGTGACGCTGGCGGTGCTGGCGGCGGGCATTCTCGCCAGCGTGGGGCTGGACCTCTCGGCGCACGGCGTCGCGCTGGCGGGCGCGATCCGGCTGAGCGCGCCCGCCTTCGACCTGCCCGTGCTGGCGCCGGGCGAATGGGCGCGGATGGCGCAGCTGGCGGTGCCGATCGCGCTGATCCTCTTTGCCGAAAGCTGGGGCACGATCCGCACCATGGCCCTGCGCCACGGCGACGCGATCGAATCGAACCGCGAACTCGTCGCGCTGGGGGTGACCAACATGGCCTCGGCGCTGGTGCGCGGGATGCCGGTGGGCGCGGGCTTTTCCGCCGGCGCGGCGAGCGAGGCGGCGGGCGCGCACTCGCGCCTCACCGCGCTGACGGCGGCGCTGGCGGTGCTGCTGCTGGCGCTGTTCGCCACCGGCCTGATCGCCGCGATTCCCGAACCGGTGCTGGCGGCCGTAGTGATCGCCGCGCTGGCCCACGCGCTGTCGCCAGGGCCGCTCGTGCGCCTGTTCCGGCTGGACCGCGACCAGTGGATCGCGGTAGGTGCGGCGCTGGGCGTGCTGACGCTGGGCGTGCTCAACGGGATGCTGGCGGCGGTGGCGCTCTCGGTCGCCGCGCTGCTCCACACGTATGCGCGCCCGCGCATCAGCGCGCTGGGGCGCGTGGGCGACGGGCACGATTTCGTCGACATGCGCCAGCACGCCGATGCGCGCGGCCTGCCCGGCGTGGGCATCTACCGCCCCAACGCGCCGCTGTTCTTCGCCAACGCCGAAGGCGCGCTGGCGGAAGTGGCGCGGATGGCCGCGCGCGACGGCGCCCATACCGTCGTGCTCAGCCTGGAACAGAGCGCCGATCTCGACAGCACCGCCGTCGAGGCACTGGGGGAATTCGTGGGCGCCGAGGGCAAGGCGGGCCGCCGCGTGATCCTCGCCCGGCTGCACGATCGCGCCCGCGCCGTGCTGGCGGCGAGCGGGCTGGACGGCGTGGCCGCCACGGGAACGTTCAGCGTCGCCGACGCGGTGGCGCAAGCAATGCGGGAGCAATGACGATGGCGATGGCCCAGAGGATAGAACCGCTGCTACATCCGGTCGAACTGCGGCGGCTGCGGCCCACGCAGATGACGGTCGGCTTCATCGAGGTCGAACGCAAGCAGCACGCCTGGCGGCAGCAGGTGGCGGAAGCGGGCGGCGAATACCTCGGCCGGCACATGATCCCGGTGGTGATCGGGCCGAAGCAGGTGCCGTGGCTGATCGATCACCACCACCTGGCGCTCGCGCTGCTGCGCGAAGGGGTGGAGCACGTGCTGGTCAGCGTCGTCGCCAAGCTCGATCACCTCCCGCGCGACCGGTTCCTGACCTTCCTCGACAACCGCAACTGGCTGCATCCCTATGACGCCAAGGGGCAGCGGCAGCCGCTGAAGGCCCTGCCCAAGCGGCTCGACGATCTGGCCGACGACCCTTACCGCTCGCTGGCCGGCGAAGTCCGTCGCGCCGGCGGCTACGCCAAGTCGCCCACGCCCTATGCCGAATTCCTCTGGGCCGATTTCCTGCGCGGCCGCGTGTCGACCAAGCAGATCGCCCGCCACTACCCCCGCGCTCTGGCCAAGGCGCTGGACGCGGTGCGCGCGCACGAGGCGGCGTATTTACCTGGGTTCGCGGGGGTGGAGGAATAGGAACGTATCGCTTGCAGACCCGGAGCGCGGAAAGCCCTCCCCGCTGCGGCTAACACCGCGTGCGGCGGCGCAAGCCTCGCTCCCCTCCCGCTTGCGGGAG
>NZ_DDFB01000094.1:0-10471 GCF_002336885.1 Novosphingobium sp. UBA1939
CAGCGCCGCGCGCCACCGCGTGCGCAAGGGGCTGACGCGCGCGCGCATCAGCGCCATGGCCGGGAATTCGCGCGCGCGTACCAGCGGCGGCGCGGCGAAGGTCAGCGCGATCAGCGCGCCATAGGCGGCGGCGAGCAGCAGTGCCTTCGCGTCGATCACCACCCCCGCTTCCACCGGCAGCAGGCCGGAAAGCGCCCGGCCCAGCAGCGGCGTGGTGGCCACGCCGATCAGCAGGCCCGCCGCTATGGCGATGGCCGAGGCGACGGCCATCTGCAGCAGGTAAATTCTTGCAATATCGCGGCTTTCCGCGCCGAGAATCTTGAGCGTGGCGATGCTGCCGCGCCGCGCTTCGAGATAGGAGGACACGCCGTTGCCGATGCCGATCCCGGCGATCGACAGCGCCGCCAGCGCCACCAGCACCAGGAACTGCCCCATGCGCCCGACGAAGCGGTCCAGCCCCGGCGATGCCTTGTCGCGCGTGCGCGCCTCGAACCCGGCCACGGGGAAGCGCGCGGTGAAGGCATCGGCCAGCGCTTGCGGATCGGCGGCCGCGCCACCGGCGGGCAGGCGGACGCGGTATTTCGCGCGGATCATCGATCCGGGCTGGACCAGCCCCGAAGCGACCAGCGCCTCCGGGCTGACGATCACGGTGGGGCCAAGCGAGAACCCTTCGGACAGCCGGTCCGGCTCGTCCGCGATCACCCCGCCGATGGTCAGCAGGGCATCGCCGATCCGCAGTTTTCCGCCGGTTGTCACGCCCAGCCGGTCGGCCACGCCAGCGGCGATCCACGCGGTCATGCCGGTGGGGGCGCCGGCCCGGCGGCCGCCTTCCAGCGTGAGCGTGCCGTAGAGCGGCCAGCGCGCGTCCACCGCCTTCAGCTCCACCGGGACGGCCACGTCTTCGCCCTGCGGCAGCCGCGCCATCGCCTGCAGCCGCGTGCCGGCCGAAACCGTGCCCAGTGCGCGCATCGCCGCCATTTCGGCGTCCGACGCCCCGCGCTGCGCCAGCGTGAATTGCAGGTCGCCTCCCAGCAGCACGCGGCCCCGGCTGGTCAATTCGCGCTCGATCGCGCCGGTCAGCGTGCCGATCGCGGCCAGCGCGGCGGTGCCCAGCACCAGGCAGACGAGCAGCAGCCGCAGGCCACGAAAGCGCCAGTCGAGCCCGCGCCGGGCCAGCCGCCAGGCGGTGCCCCAGCCCATCCGGCCTGCCGTCATCGTGTTGAATCCGAAGCGATTTCGCCATCGGCGAGCCGCACCACGCGGCCACAGCGGGCGGCCAGCGCCTCGTCGTGCGTGACCATGATCAGCGTCGCCCCGGCTTCCCGCGCGCGCTGGAACAGCAGGTCGGCCACTGCCGCGCCGGTCGCCGCGTCAAGATTGCCGGTCGGCTCGTCCGCGAACAGGATCGCCGGGCGCGGCGCCAGCGCGCGGGCGATGGCGACNNCCCGCCGGAAAGCTGCGCCGGATAGTGATTCAGGCGGTGGCCCAGCCCCACGGCGGCGAGTTCGGCCTCCGCCCGCGCTTCGGCCCCGGCCATTCCCGCCAGTTCCATTGGCGTTTCGACGTTTTCGCGCGCGGTCATCGTCGGCAGGAGGTGAAACGCCTGCAGGACGATGCCGATTCGCCCGCGGCGCGCGGCAGCAAGGCCGTCCTCGTCGAGCGCGGTGAAATCGGCGCCGGCCACCTCCAGCGCGCCGCCGCTGGCGCGTTCCAGCCCCGCGAGCACGGCCAGAAGCGAGCTTTTGCCCGATCCGGAGGGGCCGAGAAGCGCCAGCATCTCGCCCGCACCGACGGTGAGGTCGATGCCGCGCAGGATATCGACGCGGCCCTCGCCGGAGCCGAGATGGAGGGTCAGGTTGCGGGCGGAGATGATCGGAGAGGTGCTTGTCACCGCGCAGGAGTGGCATAGATTGGTTGCGCTTCGCAACCTGTGCCGTCCGATCCAGAAAGCCCCCATGCGCCGTTTCCCGCTCGTTATCGCCCTTGTCCTGTCGCTGGCCGCTTGTTCGGGCGAAAAGGCTGCGGATTCAGAGCCTTCCGCGTCCCCAACGACGGCGGTTTCGGCCGCGCCCGTTCCCGCCAACGCGCCGGTGATCCTGGCGTTCGGCGACAGCCTCTACGCCGGATACCAGCTCCGGCAGGACGAGAGCTATCCGGCGAAGCTGCAGGTGGCGCTCAACGCGGCGGGAACGCCGGTGAAAGTGGTGGGCGCGGGCGTCTCCGGCGATACCACGGCGGCCGGCTTGCAACGGCTGGCGTTCACGCTCGACAACCAGCCCGTAAAGCCCGCGCTGGTGCTGGTGGGGCTGGGCGGCAACGACATGCTGCGCGGGCTGCCACCGGCCGAAACCCGCTCCAATCTCGATGCGATCCTGGCCGAATTGAAGAAGCGCGGGTTGCCCGCGATGCTCACCGGAATGCTCGCCGCGCCCAACATGGGGGCGGACTACACACGGGCGTTCAACCCGATCTGGCCGGCGCTGGCGAAGAAGTACGACGTGCCGCTGGTGCCGTTCTTCCTGCAACCCGTGATCGGCAACAAAGCATTGTTATTAGGCGATAATATCCACCCCAACGCGCAAGGAATCGATCGCATCGTGGTGGCCACGCAGGGCGATGTGGCGAAGGCGCTGAAGGCGGCGGAGGACAGGCACGGGGCCTGATCAGGCCCGCGTGGCCACGCCGTCCGCCACGCGCCACACCGCGCTGCCGCCTGCGATTTCCTCGAACGGGGCGAGTTCGGTGCCGGTCATCCACACTTGTGCGCCCGATGCCGCCAACCGCTCGAACAGTGCCGCGCGGCGCAGCGGATCGAGATGCGCGGCGATCTCGTCCAGCAGCAGCAGGCGGGGCCGCTCGCCGGCGGTGAGCTGTGCGTGGGCCAGCACAATCGCGATGAGCATGGCCTTTTGCTCGCCCGTGGAGCAGTCCGCGGCGGGCGATTGCTTGGCGGCGAGGGTCACGGCCAGGTCATCGCGGTGCGGACCGGTCAAACTGCGCCCCGCCGCACGGTCTCGGCGGCGATTGTTACGTAACAAAATGCGCAATTCTTCGCCGTCCGAAGGCGTTTCGGAGGCATATTCGAGCGCCGGACGGGCGAACGGCTGCTCCGGCAGCACCGCGATGGCGCGCGTCAGGTCCGCCACCAGATCGCGCCGGGCCGCAGCAACTAATGCTCCGTTTTCAGCCATTTGGCTTTCGAGCGCGTCCAGCCACAGCGGATCGGGATCGTCCGGATCGGCCAGCAGGCGGTTGCGTTCGCGCAACGCCGTCTCGTAACGGCCGGCATTTCGGGCGTGTCCGGGCAGGCGCGCCAGCACCAGCCGATCGAGGAAGCGGCGCCGTCCGCCCGCGCTTTCGGCGAAGAGGCGGTCCATGGCCGGGGTCAGCCAGGTGATGGAGAGCCACTCGGCCAACCGTGCTGCCGGCCCTTCCGCACCATTTATCCTTACATTCCGGCGGTTTGGAGCATCCGCCGTGCTGGCCGTGCCGAGCGCGACCGCGCCATCTTCCAGTTCCGCCGCCACGGCGAAGCCTCCATCGCCGCTGCGCCCGGCCATTTCGGCGGGCTGCGCCCGGCGCAAACCGCGTCCGGGCGCCAGCAGCGAGACCGCTTCGAGCACGTTGGTCTTGCCGGCGCCATTCTCGCCGACCAAGATATTGAAATCGAGCGTTTCTTCCAGGCGCGTCGCCACGTGGTTGCGAAAATGACGCAAGGTGAGGCGGGTGAGCGACATGGCGGCGGCTTAGAACATCGTACAGGCAGGGGGGAACCGATTTCGCCGCTGGCGGGTCTGGCAGCGCGCGTTACGTGATGAAATGGCCTATTGTTACGTAACAAAATCCATTTTGTTACGTAACTAATCGCCCTTTTCGAGCAGACCGTGCTTCTTCAGGCAGTGCCGGAGCTGATCGTAGCTCAGGCCCAGCGCTTTTGCGGTCTGGCGCTGGTTGTAGCGGTGCCGTCCGAGCGCGTGTTCCAGGATCGCGCGCTCATGCGCGTCCACAGCGCCGCGAAGATCATCAATAAAATCAAAATCTTGTGCCGTTCTTGGCGAGGCTGCCGGCGCGGGCGACGGGGCCTCCGCGATGCGCGGCAGGGACGCCGGCTTCCACGGACTTTCGAACGGATCGAACTGAATATGCGCGATCGGGGCGCCAGAATCGTCCCAGCGATAGACCGCGCGTTCGATTACGTTACGTAACTCGCGGACGTTTCCGGGCCAGGCGTAGTCTTCCAGCTGCCGCGCCGCGTGGGGGGCAAAGCCGGGCCAGGAATCCCAATGCAGCTCGGCGGCCATGCGTCGCCCGAAATAATCGGCCAGAACCGCGATATCGCCCTCGCGCACGCGCAGCGGGGGCAGGGTAATGACCTCGAAACTCAGCCGATCGAGCAAATCGGCGCGAAAGCGGCCTTCTTCGGCGGCTTTTGGGAGGTCTTCGTTGGTCGCGGCGACGATTCGGACGTCCACACGCACCGGACGCGAGGCGCCGATCCGCGTGATTTCGCCATATTCGACCGCGCGCAGCAGCCTTTCCTGCGCGCTCATCGACAAGGTCGCCAGTTCGTCGAGAAAAAGCGTGCCTTTGTCCGCTTCCTCGAAACGGCCGGCGCGGGCGCGCGTCGCGCCGGTGAAAGCACCGGCTTCGTGGCCAAAAAGTTCAGCTTCTATAAGGGTTTCTGGCAGTGCAGCACAGTTCAGGGTGATCAGCGGCTCCTGCCAGCGGGTCGACAGGCGGTGCAATCTTTCGGCGATCAGTTCCTTGCCGGTGCCGCGCTCGCCGATCACCAGCACGGGCCGCCGCATGGGCGCGGCGCGGCTGGCGCGTTCGACGGCGTCAAGAAACGCGCCGGACTGGCCGATGAACTGAACTTCCCGATCCATGGCCAAGTTTTAGCATATTTCACCAAATCAAGGCAACGGATGCCATGTCATAGGTGCGGCGCGGGTGTAAAAATGGCGGATTTCCGGGATTCCCGCGGTTTGGCACGCGGCTTGCTGAAAGGTGAACAAACGCACTGGCCCGGTATCTTCGGCCACGCTTTCACGGAGAATGCAGATGTACACCGCCCGCTTCTTTTCGACCAAGCTCGGCCGCGCAGCGCTCGCCAGCATTGGCGCGATGCTGGCTCTCAACTGCTTCGCACTGACCCAGCAGATTCAGGCCGCGCCGCAGGTGCTGGCCTCCAGCGCCGCGATTACCGGCGAACTGGCGTGACCGAAGACCTGACCCCGGTACGACCGGAAGGGTCGCGCGCGTCCCGCTTCGATGCGGAGCTGGATGCGCTGCGCGCCAACACCCGTTTCCAGGACGCGAATGGCCAATCGCGTCCCATCTTCACCAACGGAGTCAACCTGATGGGCATTTTTTCGCGGACGCGCGATATTATTGCTGCCAATTTCAACGACTTGCTGGACAAGGCGGACGATCCTGCCAAGATGATCCGGATGATCATCATGGAGATGGAGGAGACGCTTGTCGAAGTGCGGGCCTCCGCCGCGCGCACCATCGCCGATCAGAAGGAGATGCAGCGGCACGTCGGGAAGCTGGAACGGCTCCAGGCAGACTGGGCGGAAAAGGCCCAGCTCGCGCTCAGCAAGGATCGCGAGGATCTGGCCCGCGCCGCCCTGGTCGAGAAGAACAAGGCGACCGACATGGCCGAACAGCTCAAGGCCGAGATCGGCGTCCTCGACGATGCGATGCGCGCCTACGAGCAGGACATCGAGAAGCTCCAGACCCGTTTGCGTGAAGCGCGCAGCCGCCAGACGGCGATCGCCGCGCGGCTGGAAAGCGCCGAGAACCGCGTCCGCCTGCGCAGCCTGCTCACCAACGAGCGCGTCGATGAGGCGCTTGCCCGGTTCGACCAGCTCGAACGCCGCGTCGACTATGCCGAAGGCCGTGCCGATGCGCTGAACCTGGCCGATGGCAAGGCGCCGAGCCTGGCGGACGAGATCGCCGCGCTGGCCGGGCAGGACAAGGTGGATGAGGAACTCGAAGCGATGAAGCGCGCGTTGGCGAAAGGCAACTGATCCATGGAAGAGGTGCTCATCCCGCTCGTTGCGATCTTGGGAATCTTCGTCGGGTTACCCTGGATCATCCTTCACTACATAACCCGCTGGAAGACCGCCGCCACGCTGACCACGGGCGACGAGGCGCTGCTGGACGAACTGTACCAGCTGGCGCGCCGCCTGGACGAGCGGATGGATACGGTGGAGCGGCTGGTAGCGTCCGACAATCCGGAATTCCGCCCCGCGCGCATCCAGCACGATCGCGAAACAGACAACCAGCAGCTGCGAGAGCTTGATCGCATGCTCGCCGAAAAGAAGGGGATGTCGAAGTGAATAGTCCACGAACCCGCTTCTACCGGGATAAGGTTAACGGGAAGTTCATGGGTGTTTGCGCGGGCATCGCGGATTACACCGGCGTGGACGTGCTGTGGGTCCGGCTGGGCTTCGTGGTGCTGACGTTCTGCGGCCTCGGTTTCCTGCCCTTCGTGTACCTGGCGCTCGGCTTCCTGTCCGAAAAGAAGCCCGGCTACCTTTACGGCGACCGGCAGGAGCAGAAGTTCTGGCAGGGTGTCCGTCAGTCTCCGGCGCGCACCGCCCGCGAAGTCCGCGCCCAGTTCCGCGATATCGACCGCCGGCTGGCCGAAGTGGAAAGCTTCTATGTCAGCAGCAATCCGCGCCTTTCGGCCGAGATCGAGAAATTGCGCTGAAATCCGGTTATTCCGGGGCAGCGTTGAGGGGAAAATGACCGATGTTCGATCCGATTTCGATACCGATCGTGGCGCTTAGCATCCCGATCGTGGCCATCGTCACGCGCCACAAGCGCCGCATGGCCGAACTGCGCATCCGTGAAGTGGAAGCGGGCGCGGTGCAGGGCGACGGCGCCACCGCGGCGCAGGTCAAGGCGCTGGAGGAGCGGGTTCGCGTGCTGGAACGCATCGTCACCGACAAGAGCTATGACGTGGCCGCGCAGATCGAGGCGCTTCGTTCCGACGGCGCCGGCATCCTGGCCGCCGAAGCCCTGGCCCGGCCGGAGTTGCGGCCATGATGCCATCGGTCTTTCTCGCCGCGCTGGGCATCGTCATCGGCCTGCCCGTCACGCTCGGCATCGTCTCGGACCTCTACAAGCGCCGCCTGGCGTTCAAGGAACGGGAAATGGAACTGCTTTCGCGCCAGACGGCGGAAAAGACCGCGCAATACATCGCGCACAACGAGCGGCTGGAACAGCGCGTGCGCGTGCTGGAGCGGCTCGTCACCGATTCCGGCACGGACCTCGCGCTGCGGATCGAGGCGCTGCGCGAAACCGAAGTCCACTGAGGTATTCAACCGCAGGTACAAGGAAATACGCCCGTGAGTTTCTGGAGCGCCATGGTCGCCATCGTCGCCATCCTCGCCTTTGCCCGGATGCGGATGCATCGCCGCTGGCATGAAAACGAAGGGTATCGCGCCGGCCCGCCCGCCGATCCCGCCTATACCGCCGAACTGGAGCGCGAGGTGGAAACCCTGCGCAAGCGGCTGGAAGTGGTGGAGCGGATCGTGACCGACGCCAGCACCAGCCAGGCGCACGATACGCGCCGTCTGGCCAGCGAGATCGAGGCGCTGCGCGACCGCTGACGCGCCCGCCCTACCGGAGAACCAAGATGCCGGACACGACTCTGTTCACCGATCCCACCCTGATCGCAGCCGCCGCGCTGGTGGGCCTTGTCATCGTCGCCGCCGCGCTGCTGCGCGCCTGGAACGGCTGGTTGGCGTTCAAGCGGCTGGAACTGCAGCATCGCCACGGCGAGATTCCGGCGGTCGGCCTGATCGAAGTGGCCGATCTCAAGGAGCGCATCCGCAAGCTGGAAGCCATTGCAAGCGGGGTGGACCTGTAACGGTCCTGCGCCTATCCCGGCGCGCAAGACGGACCGTGGACGGCAAGACAGTTGATGCGCAGCCTTGAAGACATTCTGGAAGAATACGCGTTTCTCGATGGCGATGAACGCTATCGCCTGCTGATCGAACTGGGGCGCGAACTGGAGCCGATGCCCGACGCGCTCAAGACCGACGCCACGCTGGTGCGCGGCTGTTCGGCCAGCGTCTGGGTCTATCCCATCGAGAATGAAGGGGCCGGAAAGCTCCATTTCCTGGCGGATAGCAACGCGGCGATCACCAAGGGCATCGTTGCGCTGGTGCTGGCCGCGGTGCAGGACCAGCCGGCGCAGGACGTCGCCGGGACCGACATCGCCGCCAGGCTGGCGCCATTCGACCTGAAGAACCAGCTTTCCTCCAACCGGACGCAGGGCGTGCCCAACATGATCGCGCTGGTGCGCGAACACGCCGCGCGGATCGCGGCCGGATAGCGCCGTGCTGGGCCGGCATCTCTGGACGGGGGCCGGCCTTGCCTTCGTCGCGATCGGGGCGGTGGGAGCATTCCTGCCGCTGCTGCCGACCGTGCCGTTCCTGTTGCTGGCCGCTTTCTGCTTCGCCAAGGGCAATCCGGCGTGGGAACAGCGCCTGCTCGATCACCCGAAATATGGCCCCGCGCTGCGCCAGTGGCGTGAACGCCGCGCCATTTCGCGCCGGGCCAAGCAGGCGGCGCTGCTTGCCATGGCGATCAGCGTGGGCATCACCGCCCTGACCGCCGGCTGGCCCTGGGTGCTGATCCCGGCGGCAGTCATGGCGATTTCGGGCACCTGGATATGGACGCGCGCGGAATGAAAGTGGTTTCCCTGCATCGCTACCCGGTCAAGTCGATGGGCGGAGAGGCCATGACGCGGGCCATGGTCACGTCGCGCGGGCTGGAAGGCGACCGGCGCTGGATGATGGTGCGCGAGGACGGCCGCTTCCTTACCCGCCGCGAATTGCCGGCGATGGCGCTGGTTTCGGCACAGCCGACCGAGCACGGGCTGCGCCTGCGCCATCGCGCGCCCGGCGTCGATGCCGCAAGCGAACTGGACGTGCCGGTGCCGCTGTCGGGCGCTCCCGAACGGCCGGTGCGCGTGTGGGGAGACGAGGTGATCGGCCAGGATGCCGGCCCCGCCGCCGCAGCATGGCTGTCCGCGCTGTTCGGGCGTCCGGTGCGGCTGGTCCACATGGCCGAGCAAACGGTGCGCCCGGTCCACCCGGATTATGGCGCGGCGGGCGACCGGGTCAGCTTCGCCGATGGCTTTCCGCTGCTGGTCACCACGGTCGAATCGCTCGCGGCGCTCAACGCGCGGCTCGATGCGCCGCTGGACATGGGCCGCTTCCGGCCGAACATCGTGCTGGAAGGCGCGGGTGCGGCCTTTGCCGAGGACGGCTGGCAGCGCCTGCGCATCGGCGGCCTGACGCTGCGCGTGGTCAAGCCCTGCACGCGCTGCGTCATCACCACGCAGAACGTGGAGACCGGCGAAAGCACCGGCCCCGAACCGCTGCGCACGCTGAAGGCGATGGGCCGCGTCTGGCAGAAGATGCCGGTCTTCGGCCAGAATGCCATTCCCGATGGCCCCGGCGCGATCGCGGTCGGGGACACGGTGGACGTGCTTTAGGCGAAGACGTCCGCCTGGTTGGGATTCTTGGGATCGGGGCCGAAGCGGTTGGGGCCGCGCGTGCCTTCGATGCACATGAAGACCAGCACGATCAAACCGCCGACGTAAGGCACGAAGGCCAGCAGCACGAACCAGCCGGACTTGTCCTGATCGTGAAAGCGACGGACTTGCACGGCTATCGACGGGATAAAGCTGCCGAGTACGAATACCCCCAGAAGCAGCGCGCCCAGCCAGAACAGTGGCCCGCGCGAGGGTGTTCCATCGGGCGAAAAGCTGAAGCCGCCAGCCATCATGAGTGAAAAAACGACTGCGTAGACGATGGCCGTGAACAGGATAAACATCCAGTATTCCTTGCGCCGCGAACGGCCGGAAAAATCGGCATAGCGCCGGTACGGCATCAACATCCATTCCATCGGACAATCCCCTGCTTCGGCCGCTCTGACAAGCTGGCGGCGTGTAATGCGGAGGAAGGCACGATTTTCTGCGGTCCGCAAGAAAAAGGGAGGCCGCAGCCTCCCTTTCCTCCTCCGCTTCGGCGCGATTGTGGAGCGGTCTTTCAGAACCGGTAGCGCACCGTGCCGCCCCAGGTGCGCGGCTGGTTGACGTAGCCCGAGATCGAGCCTGGCTGCGCCACCGAATCGAAGATGTTGAGCAGCCAGCGGTGGTTGAGGATGTTGCGGCCCCAGACCGAGAACTCGATGCCGTTGTGCATCGCCCAGGTGAGCGAGCCGTTGAGTTCGCTGACCTCGCGCGTGAACGGCTGCGCCGCCGCGATCGCCGCGTCGGTGCCCCCCGAAAGGAAGCCGGGCAGGCCTTCCTGGATCTGCACTTGCGCTTCGTAATGGAAATCGCCGCGCAGGATCAGGTGATCGTCGTTGGGGAAGACGTGGTCGATCTGCGCGCCCCAGGTGGCCGAGATCGAGGGGATGCCCGCCGGCCGCGTGCCCGAAAGAT
>NZ_DDFB01000094.1:10489-15276 GCF_002336885.1 Novosphingobium sp. UBA1939
CGCGCGGTGCCTTCGAACTCGAAGCCCTGCACCGTCTCCTTGCCGGCGTTCGACAGGTAGAAGCCGGTGCCGGTGAAGATGTTGGACTGGAAACCCTTGATCGACTGGCGGAAGGCGGCGACGTTCATCGTCACCAGCCCCCAGTTGGCCTTGAGCCCCAATTCCAGCACCGTCGAGCTTTCCGGCCCGGCGAAGCGGCTGCCGTAGGTCTGGTTGACCTGAGTCAGCCCGGCGGCGGCCAGCGCCACCGCGTCGGAGGCGGCGGGCCGGCTATCGCGCGAAAGGTTGATCGAACTGGCTTTGAAGCCGGTGGCGAAGCTGGCGTAGAAGTTGATCCGCCGCGTCAGATCGTAGGCGATCCGCGCGGTATAGGTGAACTTGCTGTCGCTGGTGCGGCCAGGCTCCACCCCGTTGGGCACGCCCAGGAACGGGGGCAGGAACTGAAGGCTCTTGAGCGCGAGCAGCGGGTTGCCGACCAGTCCGGGATTGCCGCTGGCCGCCGCCTGCGCGGGCGTGATGTTGGCATTGGCCGCGCCGAAGGCGGCCGCCTGCGTGCGCAGCGCGCCGAAAACGCCGGGCTGGGCCGTGGCGAAGCCCTGGATCTGGGCGGCATTGGCCGCCGCGCCAAGGCCCAGCGCGGTGCCCACCGCCGTGGCGAGGTACTGCTGTGTCAGCCCGGTCTGGCCGATGCCCGCCAGCGAAAGGCCCGAGAACACGTCGCTCGACGAAACCTGCGCGGAGAAATTCTTGGTATCGCGGGTGAAGTTGATGCCGCCGGTGATGGTCAGGCGATCGTGCACCTTGAAATCGGCCTGCGCGAAGATCGAGAACGCCTCGTTCTTCAGGCGATAGCGTTCGTCCAGCCCCTGCCCCGCGCCAAAGAACCGGCCGGCGTAGTTCTGGCCGGTCAGCCCGCTGATCGTCGCTTCGAGGGAGGACGCGTTGAGCGCGCCGCCGGTGCCCGAGCGGATCAGCAGATCGGCATAGGGGCGGTACTGCGAGCCATAGGCGACGCGGTTGGACTGGTCGATCTTCTCGTTGAAATAGAACCCGCCCAGCATGAAGTTCAGCGGACCTTCGATATTGGTCGCGATGCGGAATTCCTGGGTGAAGGTCTTGATCCGCAGGTCCTGCGAATTCTCGCCGAGGAGATCGGCGCTGGTGAAGTCCGAATCCTGGTTGGTCAGCGCGTCCGTGCGGCGATAGGCGGTGATCGAGGTGAAGGTCAGCGGGCCGAGGTCATAGTCGGCCTGCGCCGAAAGGCCCCAGTTGCGGATGTCGTTGGACGAATCGAAATTGCTGTAGGTCACGTCGGCATAGCGGTCCGCCGCGTTGTTGACCTTGCCGCCCAGCGCGCGGATCGCCGTGGTGGCGGCCGAAGGCTGGAGATTGATCGCGGCGCAGCAGTTCTCGTTGATGCGGCTGTAATCGCCGATGATCCGCACGCGCAGGGCGGGGCTCGCTTCCCACAGCGTCTGCCCGCGCACGAACCAGCGGTTGCGGTCGTTCACGGTGTGTCCGGTGCCCAGATCGTGGATGTAGCCATCGCGCTTGTTGTAGCCGCCGGCCAGGCTGACCGCGACGTTATCGGCCACCGGGCCGGTGACCACGCCCTTGAGCACCACGGCATCGTAATTGCCGTAGGTTGCCTCCAGATTGCCGCCGAACTTGAACTGCGGCGCCTGCGTGACCACCGAGACGACGCCCGCCGAAGCGTTTTTGCCGAAAAGCGTGGATTGCGGGCCGCGCAGCACCTCGATCCGCTGCACATCGGGAAAATCGCCGATCTGCGCGGCCGAGCGCGAGCGATAGACGCCATCGACGAAAACGCCGACCGACGGTTCGATCCCGGCGTTGTTGGCGCCGTTGCCGAAGCCGCGGATGATGAAGTTGGTATTGGCCGAGCTTTGCTGCTGGTTGACGCGCAGCGAGGGCACCACGCTGGCGAGATCCTTGAGATCGCGGATCTGCGCGCGTTCGAGCGTCTGCGCGCTGGTGACCGTGACGGCAACAGGCACGTCCTGCAGCGTCTGTTCGCGCTTGGTCGCGGTGACGACGATCTCGTTGCCCTGCGTGGTGTCTTCTCCACGGTCGGTGGCGGGCTTCGCCTCTTCCTCGGGCGCGGGCAGGGCTTCTTCCCCGTCGACGGCGGGGGCGGCGGCCTGTTCCGGCATCGCCTGGGTTTGCGCGAAAGCGACGGCGGGCACCGTCACCGTGAAACCGCAGACCCCCACGAGCAGGCCCGCGCGGGCGAGTTCGGCAAATTTCATGTGGCAACCAATCCTGTAGCTGAGCTGGTAACGGGATAAGGCGCGGTGGAGGCCCGTGGCCGAAGCCGGAACCGGATGGCGGTAAAAACGCCCCGGAACAAAGCCTTCCGTCCATTCCGACGGGAAATCGACACCCCTCATCCCTTCTGGGAAGGACCAATATGAGCCTGAACGGCGCGAGACAATCGGCATTTTGATGTTTTTCCCGCCCCGTTACGGCTCTTGCCGGGCCTGTGGCACACCGGTAACAACTGGGGTGACCGCGGGCGCGAAGCGGGGCTGCGGGCCGGGCCGGTGCCAGACTGTCCTTGCCGCAACGCACAATTCCGGCTAAGCGCGCGCCCGAACCGGCCCGCGCCTTTGCGGCGCGCGGGTCCGAGCCCAGAACATCCGCCTTACCGAAAGCGCCATCATGTCCGCCCTGCGCAATATCGCGATCATCGCCCACGTCGACCACGGCAAGACCACTCTGGTCGACCAGCTTTTCCGCCAGTCCGGCACGTTCCGCGACAACCAGCGCGTGGAAGAGCGCGCGATGGATTCCAACGATCTCGAAAAGGAACGCGGGATCACCATTCTGGCCAAGTGCACCTCGGTCGAATGGACGTCGCCCCAGTCGGGCGAAACGATCCGCATCAACATCGTCGATACCCCCGGCCACGCCGACTTCGGCGGCGAGGTGGAACGCATCCTGTCGATGGTCGATGGCGTGATCCTGCTGGTCGACAGCTCGGAAGGCGCGATGCCGCAGACCAAGTTCGTCACCGGCAAGGCGCTGGCGCTCGGCCTCAAGCCGATCGTGGTGGTCAATAAGATCGACCGTCCCGACGGCCGCGCGCAGGAAGTGCTGGACGAGGTGTTCGACCTGTTCGTCAGCCTCGACGCCAACGACGAACAGCTTGAATTCCCGGTGCTCTACGCCTCGGGCCGCAACGGTTACGCCAGCGAGGACGAAGCCGCCCGCGAAGGCACGCTGGAGCCGCTGTTCGAAAAGATCGTGTCCCACGTACCCGCGCCGAACCTGGACGTGGACGGCCCGTTCTCGTTCCTGGCGACGCTGCTCGATCGCGATAACTTCATGGGCCGCGTGCTGACCGGCCGCGTCCAGTCGGGCACGATCAAGGTCAACCAGCCGATCCACGCGCTGGATGCCGAAGGCAAGGTGATCGAAGTCGGCCGCGCCTCCAAGCTGCTGTCGTTCAACGGGCTGGACCGCGTGCCGGTGGACGAAGCCCGCGCGGGCGACATCATCGCGCTGGCAGGGCTGGAAAAGGCCACCGTGGCCAACACCATCGCCGATCCTTCGGTGAGCACGCCGATCACCGCGCAGCCGATCGATCCGCCGACGCTGGCCATGCGCTTCGCCGTCAACGACAGCCCCTTCGCGGGCCGTGAGGGCGACAAGGTGACCAGCCGCATGATCCGCGACCGCCTGCTGCGCGAAGCGGAAACCAACGTCGCCATCCGCGTGACCGAAAGCGCCGACAAGGACAGCTTCGAAGTGGCCGGGCGCGGCGAACTCCAGCTGGGCGTGCTGATCGAGACGATGCGTCGCGAAGGCTTCGAGCTGGGCATCAGCCGCCCGCGCGTGCTGTTCGACACCGACGAGACGGGCGCGCGCACCGAGCCTTACGAAACGGTCGTGATCGACGTGGACGACGAATTCTCAGGCACGGTCGTCGAGAAGATGCAGCGCCGCAAGGCCGAACTGACCGAGATGAAGCCTTCGGGCGTGGGCAAGACCCGCATCATTTTCTCGGCCCCGTCGCGCGGCCTGATCGGCTATCACGGCGAATTCCTGTCCGACACGCGCGGCACCGGCATCATGAACCGGCTGTTCGAGAAGTATGGCCCGCACAAGGGGCCGATCGAGGGACGGCTCAACGGCGTGCTGATCTCCAACGGCACCGGCGAGGCGGTGGGCTATGCGCTCAACAGCCTTGAGGATCGCGGCATCCTGTTCGTGCGGCCGCAGGACAAGATCTACGAAGGCATGATCATCGGCGAGAACGCCAAGCCGGAAGATCTCGAAGTCAACCCGATGAAGTCCAAGCAGCTCACGAACTTCCGCTCGACCGGCAAGGACGATGCGATCCGCCTGACCCCGCCGAAGATCATGACGCTGGAACAGGCCATCGCCTATATCGACGACGACGAAATGGTCGAGGTGACGCCGAAGACGATCCGCCTGCGCAAGGCGATCCTCGATCCGAACGAGCGCAAGAAGGCCAGCCGGAAGAAGGAAGCGGCGTAAGCCTCGGCTTCCCGGCCATCGGAACACGAAAAAGGCGGCGGGGCATCGGTCCCGCCGCCTTTTTCGTGGCGTTTATGTCTTTTGCAAAATCACCATCGTCATTGCGAGGAGACGCAGTCGACGAAGCAATCCAGAGCCACGCTCAAGCCGCTCTGGATTGCTTCGCTACGCTCGCAATGACGACAAGGCCAAATCCCCCACCGTCATGCCAGCGGAGGCTGGCATCTCCCGACGGATCAAGCGCGATCTGGTTGGCAGACCCC
>NZ_DDFB01000072.1:0-33439 GCF_002336885.1 Novosphingobium sp. UBA1939
TTCGACACCGGCAGGCGCGGCGGCGCGGCGCCAAGGCCGAACCATTCGCTGAACCGCAGACTGGCGCAGGCCAACCGGCCGGCGCGGTCGGTGATGGCGATGCCCATGTCCGGCCGCTCGATCGCGGCATGGGTCACCGACCAGTCGGGCGCGGCGAAATCGGGCGCGGCCACCTGCGGGCGCAGGCGCAGGGCCAGCCGAAGCGCACCGCCCAGCAGCAGCGCGCCACCGGCAAAGGCCGCCGCGACCACCGGCTCGCCCGATACCGCCCACAGCAGCACGGCCGTCGCCACCAGCGCCCCGCCCAGCAACAGCCATTCTCGCCAGGGCGCCCTGGCGTCCTGCGCCACGGGGCCAAGCGCGAGCGGCGATTCGTTCATTCGGCGTGATCCCGCGCGGCCGCGCGCATCAGCCGCGTGCGCCGCTTGTGCCCGGTCCACCAGCGCCAGCCGAGCGCCGAGAGGACATAGCCCGCCACCGCCGCCAGCAGCGAAATCAGGAACAGACCGATCAACAGCGATGGCGCGGCATCGCTGCCCAGCCAGGCGAGCCATTCACCCACACCCGCTCCGCGCGTAACCAACTCACGCACCGTCAGGAAATCGGCGTGATAGCCGAAGCTGTTGCCCACCCAGATCGCGCCCGGCAGGAACACGAACAGCGTCGTCGGCGGAATCGAGATGAACGTCATCAGCGCAGCCAGCGGGATATTGCCGCGGACGGGAACGCACATCAGTGCTGCGCCAACGATCTGCACGCCGGGAATCAGCGCGAAGATGCCGATGAACAGGCCCGCCGCCACGCCGCGCGGCACCGACCGGCGGGTGAACCGCCACAGCTCATGGCGCGCGGCGAGCGGACGGGCGAAGCGGTTCTGCTCCATCTGCTCGCGCGTTGGCATGTTGGCCTGCGCCCATTTCACGATCCTGTCGAACATCGCGTCCTGCGTTCCACCCGTTTCCCGCCGCCCCACCTTCGGGCCGATTTCGCCGCTCTAGCCCTGCCCCGCTTTCGAACCGGTGAAGCGCGTCAGCCGTGCTCCTTCATGATCCGCGCCTTTTCACGCTTCCAGTCGCGTTCCTTGATCGTGGTCCGCTTGTCCGCCGCATTCTTGCCCTTGGCCAGCGCCAGTTCCACCTTGGCCCGGCCCCGGCCGTTGAAATAGACTGACAGCGGCACCAGCGTCATGCCCTTGCGCTCCACCGCGCCGTGGAACTTGGAAATCTCGCGTTCCTTCAGCAGCAGCTTGCGCGGCCGCTTGGGCTCGTGGTTGAAGCGGTTGCCGTGGCTGAATTCGGGCACGTTGGAATTGATCAGCCACACCTCGCCGCCTTTGACCTCGGCATAGCTTTCGGCGATCGATCCCTCGCCGAAGCGCAGCGATTTCACTTCCGTGCCGGTCAGCACGATTCCCGCCTCGTACACGTCCTCGATATGGTAATCGAAACGCGCACGGCGGTTCTCTGCGACGATCTTCTTCTTGTCGAAAGCAACGGGAGTCGGACGGGCCATGGTATCGAGCATGTAGGTGCGCGGCGAACGAATTGGAACCCCGCAGGCAAATAGCGGCCGCTCCCGCCCGAAACGGTGCGAAACAAGGTCGCCGGCACGGGAACCGCTCTTGCACTTCCTTCGTTGCAGTGCACAAACCGGACCGGGATTTCCTCTGCGGGGATTCGCAAGCGGAGCAGCGCATGGCCAGATCGAAGGTCCGGCAATCTGAAGACCGAAATCAGGCGGATGACCGGGAACAAGTCGTTCTCGTCCTCCAGGGCGGCGGCGCGCTCGGTTCCTACCAGGCCGGCGTGTTCGAGGCACTGGCCGAAGCCGGGCACGATCCGGACTGGATCGCCGGCATCTCGATCGGCGCGGTCAACGCGGCG
This sequence comes from Novosphingobium sp. UBA1939, assembly GCF_002336885.1. Lineage (NCBI taxonomy): Bacteria > Pseudomonadati > Pseudomonadota > Alphaproteobacteria > Sphingomonadales > Sphingomonadaceae > Novosphingobium > Novosphingobium sp. UBA1939. Next base: position 1,884 of record NZ_DDFB01000072.1, read on the forward strand.
CTCATCGCCGGCAACCCGCCCGAACGGCGCGCGCGGCGGCTGCGCGAGTTCTGGGAACAGGCGTCCTCGCGCGTCCCCTTCCCCTCGCCTTTCGCGGAAGGGTTGGGGCGGCGCGTGTTCAACGAGGCAGCGGCGGCAACAGTGGCGCTAACCGGCATCCCCGGTTTTTTCGCCCCGCGCCTGACCCCGCCGTGGCTGGCGCTGCCCGGATCGCCCGAAGCGATCAGCCTCTACGACACCGCCCCGTTGCGGCAGACCCTTCTCGATCTCGTCGATTTCGACCTGCTGAACGAAGGGCCAACCCGTTTCAGCGTGGGCACGGTCAACGTGCTGACCGGGAACTTCGCCTATTTCGACAACCGCGACCGGTTGATCGAGCCCGAACACATCATGGCCAGCGGCGCGCTACCGCCGGGCTTCCCGCCGGTGATGATCGACGGCGAGCCGTACTGGGACGGCGGCATCGTTTCCAACACGCCGCTGCAATACGTGCTCGACGAAAGGAACGGGCGCCCGCTGCTGGTGTTCCAGGTGGACCTGTTCAGCGCGCGCGGACTGATGCCGCGCACGCTGGCGGAAGCCGCGCAGCGCGAGAAGGACATCCGCTATTCCAGCCGTACCCGGCTCAACACCGACATGCAGAAGCGGATCGAGGCGCTCGAAGCCGCCGCCGCGCGGCTGTCGGACAAGCTGCCGGAGGACTTGCGTAACGATCCCGACGTGGCGCTGCTGCGCGCCAATTCGTGCGACAGCCCCGTCACCATCCTGCATCTCATCAACCGGGGCGAGGATTACGAAACGCAGAGCAAGGACTATGAATTTTCGCGCATAACGATGGAAGGCCACTGGCAGGCGGGCATGCACGACGTGCGCCGTTCCTTCGCCAGCCCGCGCTGGAAGAAGCGGCACCCGCCCGCCCGGGGCATCGCCACGCTGGATCTCGCCTGAATCTCAGAATCTTTTCGGGGACCGCCCCTAAAGCAACCGGAGCAAGTAAATGGAACTCAAGGACAAGGTCTGCATCGTCACCGGCGCGGCCAGCGGCATCGGCCTCGCCATCGCGAAGCGCTATGCCGCGGCGGGCGCCAAGATCGCGATCGCCGACCTCAAGATCGAGGCGGCGCAGGCGGCGGCCGACGGCATCAACGCCGACCATCCCGGCCAGGCGATCGCGGTGGCGATGGACGTGACGCAGGAAGATCAGGTCAATGCCGGCGTCCAGCAGGTGGTCGATGCCTGGGGCACGGTGGACGTGCTGGTGTCCAACGCGGGCATCCAGATCGTCAACCCGGTGGAACAGTTCGCCTTCGCGGACTGGAAGAAGATGCTGGCGATCCACCTCGACGGCGCCTTCCTCACCTCCAAGGCGGTGCTGCCGCACATGTACAAGCAGGGGTCGGGCACCGTGCTGTTCATGGGCTCGGTCCATTCCAAGGAAGCCTCGCCGCTGAAGTCCGCCTATGTCACCGCCAAGCACGGGTTGCTCGGCCTGTCACGGGTGATCGCCAAGGAAGGCGGGCCGAAGGGCGTGCGCACCAACGTGATCTGCCCCGGCTTCGTGCGCACGCCGCTGGTCGACAAGCAGATCCCGGAACAGGCCAAGGAACTCGGCATTTCCGAAGAGGACGTGATCAAGAAGGTCATGCTCGGCCAGACCGTGGATGGCGAATTCACCACGGTCGACGACATCGCCGAAGTCGCGCTGTTCCTGGCCGCTTTCCCCACCAACGCGCTGACCGGGCAATCGCTGGTGGCCAGCCACGGCTGGTACATGAACTGACGCTCCGACCGTTCACAACCGACCATCGTCATTGCGAGCGCAGCGAAGCAATCCAGAAGTTTCACGCGGGACTCTGGATTGCTTCGCTATGCTCGCAATGACGAAACTACGAGGCGAAAACGCGGAGCGTTACACCAGCCCGGCGTGTTCCAGCGCCGCGTCCACCGCCTTGCGCGCGGCTTCGCTGCACGGCACCAGCGGTAGGCGCATGTCCTCGGTCAGCCAGTCGTGCACCCGGGTCAGCGCGTACTTGAGCGGCCCCGGCGAAGCGTCCTCGAACATCGCGTAATGCAGCGGATAGAGCCGGTCGTTCAGCTCGCGCGCCTTGGCAATGTCGTTGTCGGCGCAGGCCTGCTGGAATTCGGCGCAGAGCTTGGGCGCGACGTTGGCGGTCACCGAAATGCAGCCCACCGCGCCCGCCGCGTTGGCGGGCAGCGCCAGCTCGTCATCACCCGAAAGCTGGCAGAAATGCTTCCCGATGCCCATGCGGTGATCGGTAACGCGCGAAAGATCGCCGCTGGCGTCCTTGATGCCCACGATCTTGTCCGGGTAGCGCTTGGCCAGCTCGCATACCGTTTCCGGCAGGATGTCCGTCACCGTGCGGCCGGGCACGTTGTAAAGAATGATCGGCAGTTCGTTGTGCTCGGCCAGATAGCTGAAATGCGCGATCAGGCCTGCCTGGCTCGGCCGGTTGTAATAAGGCGCGACGCAGAGCGCCGCCGCCGCGCCGCTCTTGCGCGAGAACGTCATGTGCAGCAGCGCGTTCATCGTATCGTTGCTGCCGCAGCCCGCGATCACCGGCACGCGCCCCGCCGCCTGCTCCACGCAGACTTCGATCACGCGGTGGTGTTCCGCGTTCGACAGCGTGGAGGCTTCGCCAGTGGTGCCGCACGGAACCAGCGCTTTCGAACCATTCTCGATCTGCCAGTCGACAAGGCGGCGAAACGCCTTCTCGTCAAACACTCCGTCGCGAAAAGGAGTCACCAGAGCCGGAATGGAGCCGGAAAACATGGACTTTGTTCCTCATTTTGCCGCAAGAACGGCGGTGATCGCCCCGTTGTGGTTGGTTTTGACCGACGAACCGGGCATGTTCAGCGCCTGATAAGGAGCCGTTCCATAGGATGTCCAGCATGGACGTGAAAACCGTGCTTCGCAAATTCGCCTGTACCGCGCTGGTCCTGCCGGGCCTCGCCGCATCCGTCGCCTGCCACGCGAGCGACAATGACGGCAGCGCGTGGGACCAGGCGCGCGCGCAACTGTCCGCCTCGCAACAGGGGCCGATGTCGTTCGCCGTCGAACGCTGGAAGCTGCTGACCTCGTCGAACCGCTTTGCCTTCAACGATTATGCGGGCTTCGTGCTTTCCTACCCCGGCTTCCCGGACGAGGAGAAGCTGCGCCGCTATGCGGAAAGCGCGCTGGACCGGGATTTCGCCGATCCCGCGCGGCTGGTGGCGTTCTTCGACCGGGAACCGCCGCTGACCAATCCCGGCCGCGCGCAATATGCGCTGGCGCTGCAAGCGCTGGGCCGGCCTGAAGCCGCGCAAGTCGCCAGGGCCGCATGGCGCGGCGGAGCGATGAGCGATTCGGCCGAATCCTCGCTGCTGGCGGGCTGGGGCACCACGTTCACGCAAGACGATCATGACGCGCGCATGGACGCGCTGCTGTGGGCCGGCGCGGCAGGCCAGGCGGCGCGCGAACTCGCCTGGGTTTCGCCGGCGCGCCGTCCGATCGACGCGGCACGCCTTGCCGCGCTGCAGGGAACCGATCCCTATGCCGCGGCCGCCGGGATCAACGGACAGGTGCTGAACAGCGATCCGGGCTTTGTTTACCAGCGCGTGCGCCAGTTGCGGAAGAACGGTGACGGCGTCTCGGCGCGGGCCTTGCTCTCCAGCCGGCCGCCGCTCGCGCGCAAGCCGCTGGATCGTGCCAAGTGGGTCGATGAACTGCTGATCAACGCGCGCGGCGCGGCATCGGCTGGCGATTCGCGTAGCACCGTGCGAATCGCGGCGGGAATAGACGATGCCTTCGATCAGGGCGAAGACGTCAGCCAGATGCCCTACGACCTGCGCGACGATTATACCTCGCTGATGTGGCTCGGCGGCACGCAGGCGCTGTGGAACCTGGGGGCGGGCAGCGACGCGGCCCCGCTGTTTTACCGCTATGGCGCCGCCGCGCGCACGCCGGGCACGCGGTCCAAGGGCTTCTACTGGGCCGGGCTCGCCTCGGCGCAGGCGGGGCGCGGGGCCGACGCGCAGCGCTATTTCGCCATGGCCGCGCAATATGCCGACCAGTTCTATGGCCTGCTCGCGCTGGAACGGCTGGGCAAGCCGGTGCCGCGCTTTGCCGTGGATTCGACCGCGCAACCGACTCCGGACGAACGCGCCCGCTTCCAGAACGCGCCCATCACGCAGGCCGTGCGCGAAGTCGCCCGCAATGCCGACTGGCGCACCACCGTCCGCTTCTTCAAGGAAATCGCGGAACAGCAGCAGAGCGAAGGGCAGCACATGCTGGTGGCGGACCTTGCCCGATCGCTGGGCCGGCGCGATCTGGGGGTGATCGTGGGCCAGGCCGCCGGTGCGCGCGGCTACCTCGATTTCCAGCACATTGCCTTCCCGCTGATTCCCGTGCCCGACAACAGCCGCGATACCTGGACGATGGTCCACGCCATCACGCGGCAGGAAAGCCAGTTCGCACAGAACGCGATCAGCCATGCCGGCGCGCGCGGGCTGATGCAGCTGATGCCCGGCACCGCCAACGAACAGGCCGGCAAGCTGGGCCTTTCGTTCAGCTCGCAGGCGCTGATCGACGATGCCGGATTCAACATCCAGCTGGGATCGGCCTATTTCCAGCGGCTGATGAGCTACTACAACGGCAGCTATCCGTTGGCCGTCGCCGCCTATAACGCCGGCGCGGGCAACGTGAACAAGTGGCTGCGCGCCAATGGCGATCCCCGCACCGGCGGCATCGCCTGGGTCGACTGGCTGGAACGCATCCCGATTTCGGAAACGCGCAACTACGTGCAGCGCGTGCTGGAAAACGCGGTGGTCTACGAGGCAATGAACCCCGACAAGGCCAGCTACACCGGCGCCAATCCGATGAGCCACTTCCTCGGCAAACCGTCTCCCGGCTGATTTGGGTTCGCGCGCAAGCGCGGTTGCGTGAACCAAATCCTCTTTCCAGACACGGCGCGTGGGCTAATACCGCACCGATGAAACCAGACGGCAATCCCATAACCCCCGCCGGCCTCGCCGCCCTGCGCGCGCGGTACGATCATCTGCTCGGCACCGAACGCCCGCAGATCGTCGAGGTGGTGAGCTGGGCCGCCGGCAACGGGGACCGGTCCGAGAACGGGGACTACCTCTACGGCCGCAAGCGGATGCGCGAGATCGACCGCGAACTGGCGTGGCTGGCGCGGCGAATGAAGGCTGCGCGGATGGTCGACCCGGCACGGCAGGAAGACCGTTCGCGCGTACTGTTCGGTGCCACGGCCGAGATCGCGGACGAGGATGACAACCGCAAGGTGCTGACTCTGGTGGGCGACGACGAGCAGGACGCGAGCGCTGGACGGATCGGCTGGAGCGCCCCGATCGCCCGTGCCCTGCGCGGCGCGCGGGTGGGCGATCTGCGCGTGGTGCGGCTGCCCGGCGGGGAGAAGGAGTGGGAAATCGTCTCCATCTCCTACCCCGATCCCGCCTGACCCCTTGGAATGTGCCGCGCTTTGCTGATACCAGCGGCGCATGAAATCCGGCCGCTTCTTCATCATGCGCCACGGCGAAACGGTGTACAACGCCTCCGCCCGGCTCCAGTCCAACCACATCCATACCCCGTTGACGCGGCAGGGATTCGAACAGGCGCTGGCCATGGGCAAGGCGCTGCGCGAGGAACTGGGCGCGCGGCCGCCGGTGGTGCTGCACATCTCGGAAACCGGGCGCGCGTTGCAGACCGCGGCGATCATCGCCGAAGCGCTGGAACTCGACTGGTTCGAGGCGCGCCGGTCGAACGCGCTCAAGGAAATCGACATGGGATCGTGGTGCGAACGCCGCTACGCCGATGTGGAAGCGGAGGAAGGGCCGGTGATCCTGGCCGATCACCTGCTGCGCCCCGCCCCCGATGGCGAGGACTATCCCGCCATCGCCAGCCGGCTCGAATGCTGGCTGGAAGCGATCGAGTACGAAGGGCTCACCGACGGGCGCGATCACATCGTGGTCATGCACGGCATTTCCAGCCGCGTGCTGCGCGGGATGATGGCCGGCTATCCGGTCCATCCCGATCATGGCGTGCCGATCGCGCCGTCGCTGGTGCAGGGATCGGTGGCGCTGATCGAAGGTGCCCGGGAACGGGTTTTGTTCGGCGCCGAACGCGGAATCGAGCACGCCTGATGGGCGATGTCGTCAACCTGCGCCTTGCCCGCAAGGCCAAGGCCCGCGATGCGGCGCAGGGGCAGGCGGCGTCCAACCGCGCGAAGTTCGGCCGGACCAAGACGGAAAAGCAGCGCGATGCGCGGGAGACGGCGCGCGCGGAACGCCTGCTCGAAGGCGCGCGGCGCGACACCGGGCGCGAGACGGACTGATGCGCACCACCCATGACGACGCGACGGTGCGGCTTTACCATCTGGATGGCGGCCCCGAAGGCGGCGCGGCGGAAACGCTGTTCTACGGCCCGCTGACCAAGGCGCTGGACATCGCCGCCGCGCAGTCCGAGGCGGTGCAGGACGGCCTGTTCCTCGCGACGGACAACGACGTGATCGCCTATCTCGACCTCATCGGGGAATAGCTCTTGCGCCGCCTTCTGCTCCCTGCCTGTCTGATCGGGGCCTGCCTGATCGGCCTGTTGCCCGCCGCGCCGGCCACGGCGCGCGACAGCCTGGGCATCTGGAACGACTGGGGCGCTTTCCGCGATGCCGCCGTGCCGCGCTGCTACGCCATCGCCATGGCGCAGCCCGTCACTGGCCGCCCGCGCGATTTCCAGCCGTTCTTTACCGTTGGCATGTGGCCCCGGCGCAACGCCCGCAACGAAATCCACATCCGCCTTTCGCGTCGGATCGGGCCAAGCGGCCGTGCGGTGCTGTCTCTGGGTGGCCAGTCGTTCGAACTGGCGACCGGGCAGGCCGATGCCTGGGCGCAGGACCCGCGCATGGATGCAGCCATCGTCGCCGCGCTGCGATCGGCGCGGGAAATGACAGTCTCTGCCCGCGGGCGTGACGGCCGGCTGTTTCGCGATACCTATCGCCTTCCCGGCGCGGCCAGCGCGATGGACGCCGCCGCGCTGGGATGTGCCGGGCGGTAGAGCAACCCCGCACAATCGTTCGCGCATGGAAAAGCGGGCGTTCGCGCATGGAAAAGCGGGCCGGAGTTTCCCCCGGCCCGCCCTTCCCGCCCGCAAGCGGATCAGCCTGCTTCCGTCAGAAGCGCAGGCCGTAGGTCACCGCGATCTGGTGACGATCGGTATCCACGTTGAAGCGGCTGCTGTCCGGCGTCTGGCCACCGAAGTCGAACTCGCCCTTGCCGTAGTGCGAATAGCGGTATTCGATGCGGCCGAAGGTCTTCGGGCTGAACGCATATTCCAGACCGCCGCCGACGCGGTAGCCATCGAGGTCGATCCGCTGGTCGAGCGTGGTCGTGCCATCGCTGCCAAGCACGCCGTAACGGGCGTTGGTATAACCGCCCTTCACGTAGAGCAGTGTCTTGGGCGACATCGCATAACCGACCCGCGCGCCCACATAGACGTCACGACCAGCCGAAACCCGGCCCAGGTTGAACGTGTTGGGGCGCGCGCCCTGCGCGGTCCACTTTGCGGTGCTGTCGGTCAGTTCCGCATCGGCGCCGACCACAAGGTTGCTGCCCAGCGGCACGTCATAGCCGATCTCGCCGCCATAGAGCAGGCCATCGATCGACTGCTTGAAATTGCGGGTATTGTCGATGTCGACGCTGCTGCCCGACCGGCTCTTGTCGTAGCCCAGCGTCACGCCGACGCGCGGGCCCTTGAAGGTTTCCGAAGGGGCAGCCTCCTGCGCGGACGCGGGGGCTGCCAGCGCAAGCGCGGTGCCGGTGGCGAGGATGGCGCAGATAGTCTTCATTGTTCACTCCATTCGCTTGTTGTCTGTCGGTTTTGCGACCCGACAGGACTTCTCGAATGGATGAAGGCGCAGCTTGTTTCATGAACCTAACACAACGAAAATGCTGCGATATTTTTACAACACCCCGTGCGGTGAGGCTCCCTGTGCGCGGGACGGACGGGGGAACCCGTCAGCGCCCGTCATGTTCGCGCGCGTGCGAGCGGAGATTCCACCGTCGATGTTCGCGTTTCCCTCGGGACTGGCGATTTCGAGGAAAATCCGTATATGGCCAGCCATGACAGCCATTCCGATCATGCCGATCCCCGGACACGTCGATCCGGTTCCCGTTCCTCGCGACGTTACGCCACGCGCTGACGGGCGCGTCGATCTGATCGGTCTTCCCCGCCCGCGCATCGCCGAACTGTTCGCCGAAGCCGGGCTGGACGCCAAGGCGGCGAAGCTGCGCGCCAAGCAGGTTTTCCACTGGCTGTACCATCGCGGCGTCACCGATTTCGATGCGATGACCGACATCGCCAAGACCATGCGCCCGTGGCTGGCGGAACGCTTCGTCATCGGCCGGCCCGAGATCGTCACCGCGCAGGTTTCCAGCGACGGCACGCGCAAGTGGCTGCTCCAGACGGCGGACGGCCACGACTTCGAGATGGTGTTCATCCCGGATGCCGACCGGGGCACGCTGTGCGTCTCCAGCCAGGTGGGCTGCACGCTCAACTGCCGCTTCTGCCACACCGGCACGATGCGGCTCGTCCGCAACCTCACGCCCGGCGAGATCGTCGGCCAGGTTATGCTGGCGCGCGATGCGCTGGGCGAATGGCCCAAGGGATCGATGGCGGGCCTCGAAGAAGACGAGGACGAGCGGACTTATACTTCCGACGGGCGCCTGCTCACCAACATCGTGATGATGGGCATGGGCGAACCGCTCTACAACTTCGACAACGTGCGCGATGCGCTGAAGCTGGTGATGGATGGCGATGGACTGGCCCTGTCGAAGCGACGCATTACCCTGTCCACCAGCGGCGTGGTGCCGATGATGGAACGCTGCGGCGAGGAAATCGGCGTCAATCTGGCCGTCTCGCTCCACGCCGTGACCAAGGACGTGCGCGACGAGATCGTGCCGATCAACCGCAAGTTCGGTCTGGACCAGCTGTTGCAGGCCTGCTCCGATTACCCCGGCGCTTCCAACGCCCGGCGCATTACATTCGAATACGTGATGCTGAAGGACAAGAACGACAGCGACGACGACGCCCGCGAACTCGTGCGCCTGATCCGGCAATACAAGCTGCCCGCCAAGGTCAATCTGATCCCGTTCAACCCCTGGCCCGGCGCGCCTTACGAATGTTCGGCGCCGGAGCGGATCAAGCGCTTTGCCGAAATCGTGTTCGAAGCCGGCATCAGCGCCCCGGTGCGCACCCCGCGTGGCCGCGACATCGATGCGGCCTGCGGCCAGCTCAAGACCGCCGCGCAGAAGATGAGCCGCGCGGAACTCGACCGGCTGGCGGACGAAAAGCAGGCGGCGCTCGGCTGAAGGAACAGGCAGGTTCAGCCGATCCGGTCTATCTATCGGGTTTGCGGCGCAATTTCCTGTCCCCAATCCGCCTAACCATCGTTAGGCTGCGTCCTCGAACACCGAAATGAGGTCGCCCGCGATGTCGATGCTGCTGCTGGACCGCGTGCTCAGGCGGATCATCCGCCGGGGTACGCTCACCCTGACCGAACACTCCGGCAAGGTTCGCACCTATGGCACGGCGGAACCTGGCTGGCCGGATCTCGGTCTGCGCCTGCTGGACGCGGGCGTGCCCGGCTATATCGCGCGGCACCCCACGCTGGGCCTTGCCGAAACCTTCATGGACGGCCGCATCGCCATCGAGGGCGGCGACATCCTGGACTTCATCACGTTCGCGCGGCGCAACAACCCGTGGGAGCGCTCGGGCGATTTCGAGGCCAAGGGGTTGGGCGGCCGGATCGTCGAACGGATCGTCAGCCGGATCGACCAGATCAACCAGCGCACCGCCTCGCGCCGCAACGTGGCGCATCACTATGACCTGGGCGATCCGCTCTATGACCTGTTCCTCGATGCCAGCCGGCAGTATTCCTGCGCCTACTGGGCGGACGGTGTCACCACGCTGGAGCAGGCGCAGATCGCCAAGATGGACCACATCGCCGCCAAGCTGGCGCTGAAGCCGGGGATGCGCGTGCTCGACATCGGCTGCGGCTGGGGCGGCCTGGCGCTCCACCTGCACCGGGTGGCTGGCGTGGACGTCCACGGCGTGACGCTGAGCCGGGAACAGATCGCCTATGCCAAGGCCTGGGCGGAACGCGAGGGCGTGGCGGACAAGGTGACCTTCGGCCTCACCGATTATCGCGACGTGAAGGGGCGGTTCGACCGGATCGTCTCGGTCGGCATGTTCGAGCATGTCGGCGCGGCCAACTTCCCCGCCTTCTTCCGCAAGTGCCACGATCTTCTGGCGGACGACGGCGTGATGCTGCTCCACACCATCGGCCGTTCCGATCCGCCGGGCGGCACCGATGCCTTTACCCGGAAATACATCTTCCCCGGCGGCTATATCCCGGCGATGAGCGAGACGCTGGCGGCGATCGAGCCGCACAAGCTGATGCTGGGCGATATCGAGATCCTGCGCCGGCATTACGGTCTGACGATCCGCGAATGGTACAAGCGGTGCGCCGCCAACCAGGCACGGATCGAGGAGCTCTATGACGAGCGGTTCTACCGCATGTGGATGTTCTATCTGGCCGGCGCCGCGACAGCGTTCGAATACGGCGGGCTGGTCAACTTCCAGTTCCAGATCGTGCGCAACCGCGATGCCGTGCCGCTGACGCGCGATTACATCGGCAGGGCCGAAGCGGAGATGCGTGCCGCACGCGGCAGCACCTCCGCCCCCGATCCCTGTGCTGCGTCAGCGCTTCACTTGCCGGAAAGTTCCCTGACCAGCGCCGAAGCGGGGTAAATCCTTTCCAGCGCCTGCTGCACCGCCGCCGTGCTGACCACCACGGTGCGGTTCACATCGGGCTGATAGCCATAGTTGCCGCCGAGCGAATGGATGTTGCCATCGAACGCGGCGCCGATCACCGCGCCGTCCTTGTCCACCACGGGCGAACCGGAATTGCCGCCGATGATGTCGTTGGTCGTCACGAAGTCATAGGGCGTGGACTTGTCGATCTTTGCCTCGTTGGCAACGAAAGCCTTGGCCAGCACGAACGGATCGGCCCCCGTGGCGCGCGCGAACGCGCCGCCCATGGTGGTTACCGGGGCCACGTCCTGCCCGCGCTCCTTCCAGCCCGCGACCTTGCCGTAGCTGATGCGCAGCGTGAACGTGGCATCGGGATAGACGCTGTCACCATAGGCAGCGAAACGCGCATCGGCGAGCTTTGCGCCGGCGGCGGCCAACGGTCCCTGATAGCGTTCGTCGACCTGCTTCTGGAGTTCGCGATCGCGCGCGTCGAGCTGGCGGGCATAGGCTATCAGCGGATCGGTGGACGCATCGATCGCCGCCTTGCCGCCCTGCCACAGCGCCTTGCGCACCGCCGGATCGGCCAGCGTGGTGCCGCCCACGAGCCGCGCCGCCAGCCCTTCGGGCGATTCCCGGCCCAGCATCAGCCTGGTCTGCGCATCGTCCGCACCCAGCGCCTCGCGCGCCTTGGAGAGGCTCCATTCCAGCTTGAGCTGCTCCAGCCACGGATAGATCGGCCGTTCGTCCAGCACTTCCTTTTCCAGCAGGGGCAGCTGCGAATCGGTAAAGCCGGGCAGCCGCTCGGCATTGGGCTTGGCCCGTTCGTCCGCGGCACGCACCAGCGACTGCGCATAATCGTAAAGGTCGCTCATCGGGTGGATGAAGCGATAGGGCAGGTAGAGATCGCGATAGGCGCCGACGGCCTTGGCGACATCGCCCCACGGATTGCCGATCGCCGCGTTGCCGGCAGCCTTCGCCTTGAGCGCGGCTTCGTTATCCGCCAGCACCTTGACGAACGCCGGATCGTTCAGCGCCTGCTCACGGCCGATGAACACCTTGAGGGTGTTCTCGATGCCGAACAGGGTATCGCCGCCTTCACGCTTGCGTTCGGCGCTCTGCTCCATCGCCGAAAGCAGGCGTCCGCGCAGTTCGGACAGGACGCGGTTGTTCAGCGGCAGCGAAACCGCGCGCTGGAAAGCCAGCTGGTCGGACGTGAACAGGCGCTGCGTGGAACCCGGATTGCCGACCACGAAGGTCGCCTCGCCCGGCTGCGGCGCGCGCGGGCTCCACTTGAGGAACGCCGCCACCTTCACCGGCTTGCCGTTCTCGTAGGCCCGCAGGAACGAGGCATCGAGCGCATAGCGCGGATAGTTGAAGTTATCCGGATCGCCGCCGAAGAACGCGGCCTGGAACTCGGGCGCCCAGACCAGGCGCACGTCGGAATACTTGCGATAGGTGTAGAGCTTGTACTGCCCGCCCCCGAACAGCGTGACGACCTGGCAACGCGTGGTCGCGGTATCCTTGCACCCGGCCTTCTCGATCTCGGCGATCTTCGCATCGCGCGCCTTGACCAGCGCCTCGCCCGCCAGCGCGCCGATCGCGCCTTTCACGTCCGCCGTCACATCGGTGATCGCGGTAACGACCTCGGCCTGCTGGCCGGGGCACTTGCGCTCCTCCTCGCGCCGGGCGGCGATGAAGCCGTTGGCGACGAGATCGGCCTGCTGCGTCGAAAGGTTCTGCGCGCATTCGACCACGCAGTGATGGTTGGTGAGGATCAGGCCATCGGGCGAAACGAAGCTGGCCGAACAGCCGCCGGTCAACCGCACGGCGGAGGCACGCACGCGATCGAGCCATTTCTGATCGGGCGCCCAGCCGTAATCCTTCTTCATCGTCGCGGCGGGAAAGGCATCGAACGTCCACATGCCTTCATCGGCCTGGGCCGGGGCAGCGAGCAGGAACGGCGCGGCAAGGGTCGCGGAAGCCAGGAGAATACGGCGCATGAACAGGGGTGTCCTTGTTGGGGTTGGCAGCGAAGTTGACGAAGTTGACACGGTCCTGAGAAACATCGTCAATCACCGTTCAGCCGGCATCGCGGGCGCACAAATACGCTCCCGCGCAGACGGAAAAGCGGTTCCGGCTGAAATCATGCGCGGAGGGTTGCCACGGCGGGCGGGGGTAGGAAAGGGAAATGTTGGAGTGTGGGCCAGATCGCTCATGCTCGCATCTTTCGAAAAGCTCGGGATGAGTGGGTGTGGCAGTGGGATCGTTCTTGCGGTCGGCGCCGGCTTCCAACCAAATCCGCTCATCCTGAGCCTGTCGAAGGATGCGCGCTGCCGCTAGACCGCGACAATGGCCTTTCACACCTACCTCCTGCGCTGCAATGACGGCTCGTATTACGTCGGCCATACCGATGATCTCGAATCCCGCATGGCGCAGCACCAGACCGGCGCGGTGGCTGGCTACACCGCGCCACGCCGGCCCGTGACGATGGCCTGGTCCGAAACCTTCCCGTCGCGCGACGAAACTTTCGCGGCCGAACGGCGGATAAAGGGATGGAGCCGGGCGAAGAAGGAAGCCCTTATCGCCGGCGACTGGGAAAGGCTCAAGATGCTGGCGCGGAACCACAAGGGCTGAAGGCCCGGTTTGCGCGCATCCTTCGACAGGCTCAGGATGAGCGGATGTGGAGCGGTGGGGCTTCGGGACTGTGGGACCGTTGGGCTGTGGGCACCCCCCCGTTCGTCCTGAGCTTGTCGAAGGACGCGCGCGGTGCCCCCCCCCGCCCGCCCAACCCACACCATCGCCCGCCTCATGGTTCGATTCCCCCTTGCCTCGCCTCCGCTTTGCCATAGTCTCCCATGTCGATGTGGCTGCTTGACCAGATGCTTCGCCGGCTGATCCGCAAGGGTCGGCTCATCGTCATCGATCACGATGGCAAGGAATACGCCTATGGGCCGGGCACGGACGCGCCCTTGCGCATCCGGCTGACCGACAAGGGCGCCTCGACGCACATCGCGCGCTATCCGCGCGTGGGCGCCGGCGAGGCCTATATGGACGGGCGGATGGTGATCGAACCGCCGCACGACATCCGCGATCTGGTGCTGTTCGTGGCGCTCAATGCCGAAGGCGATCACGAGCGCGCGCTGGGCGCCAAGGGGCCGCTGCGCAAGCTGCTGGACCGTGCCGCGGCCACGGTCGACAGCTTCAACGACCGGCGCTCGGCCCGCAAGAACGCCGAGTACACCTATAACCTCACCCGCCGGCTCTACGAACTGTTCCTCGACGAGGACCGGCAATACACCATGGCCTATTACCGCGATCCGGCGATCAGCCTGGAACAGGCGCAGCTCGACAAGAAGGCGCACATCGCGGCCAAGCTCAATCTCGACCGCGCCACCTCATCGGGCAAGCGCGTGCTCGATATCGGCTGCGGCTGGGGGGGCCTGGCGCTCTATCTGCACCGGCATTACGACGTGGACGTGCTGGGGGTGGCGCTCGCGCCCGACCAGATCGAGTTCTGCCGCGAACGCGCCGCGGAGCTGGGCGTGGCCGACCGCGTGAAGTTCGAGCTGATGGACTATCGCGACGTGCAGGGCGAATTCGACCGGATCACCTCGGTCGGTCTGCTGGAGCATGTGGGCACGCCGCAGTATCCGGCGTTCTTCGAACATACCCACCGCCTGCTCAAGCCTGATGGCGTGATGTTCTCGCATTGCTGCGGCCGCGCCGGCCCTCCCGGCACCACCGATGCCTGGACGCGCAAGTACATCTTCCCCGGCGGCTACATCCCCGCGCTGTCCGAACTGGTGAGCGAGAGCGAAAAGGCCGGCTGGCAGGTGACCGACGTGGAAGCCATGCGCTTCCATTACGCGCACACGCTGGAGGAATGGTACAACCGCACCCGGCTGCACCGCGACGAGATCGTGGCGCTCTATGACGAGCGGTTCTACCGCATGTGGGAATTCTACCTGGCCGGGGCGGAGCAGGCGTTCCGCTATGGTGGGCTGGTCAACTGGCAGCTCCAGTACGTGAAGCGGCGCGACGCGATCCCGATGATCCGCGACCGGATGGTGGAGGAAAGCGCCCGCCTGCGCGCCAGCGATACAGCGCCGGCCTGGCATCTCGATCCCGCGCTGAAGCAGGCGGCGGAATAGCCAGGCCGCGCGGCAACGATACCAAAAGGGGAAAAACCCCGGGTAAGTGGAGAGGAACGATCATGATCAAGAGACTGGCTGCCGAGGGATTCGGCACGTTCTGGCTTGTGTTCGGCGGGTGCGGATCGGCCGTGCTGGCCGCCGCCTTCCCCCAACTCGGCATCGGGTTCGCCGGCGTGGCGCTGGCGTTCGGGCTGACGGTGCTGACCATGGCCTATGCGGTGGGCGGCATCTCGGGCGGGCATTTCAACCCGGCCGTGTCGCTGGGGCTCGCCGTCGCCGGGCGCTTCGGCTGGAAAGACCTGATCCCCTACTGGATCGCACAAGTGCTGGGCGCGGTGATCGCGGCGGCGGCGCTCTATGCCATCGCCAGCGGCAAGCCCGGCTTCGAAGCGGGCGGCTTCGCCTCGAACGGCTATGGCGCGCTCTCGCCCGGCGGCTATTCGCTGCATTCGGCGCTGCTGATCGAAACCATCCTGACCGCCGGCTTCCTGATCGTGATCCTGGGATCGACGTCCTCCGCCGTTCCGGCCGGGTTCGCGCCGATCGCCATCGGCCTCGCACTCACGCTGATCCACCTGATCTCGATCCCGGTGACCAACACCTCGGTCAACCCTGCGCGTTCGACCGGCGTGGCCTTCGTCGCCACCACCGACGCCCTCCACCAGCTCTGGCTGTTCTGGGTGGCGCCGCTGGCGGGCGCGGCGATCGGCGGGCTGATGTGGAAGACGCTGCTGACCAACTCGGACTGACGGCGCCCTTCAACCACCGCTTTCCTGCGCGGCCGGTCCGGATGGGCCGGCCGCTTGCGATACGGCCCCCGTCCTGTTACGCGCCGCGCGCTTATCTCACGGGGAATCGCCGATCATGTCCGATATCAAGCGCGTCGTCCTTGCCTATTCCGGCGGCCTTGACACCTCCGTCATCCTCAAGTGGCTGCAGGTGACCTACAATTGCGAGGTGGTGACCTTCACCGCCGATCTCGGACAGGGCGAGGAACTCGGGCCGGCGCGCGCCAAGGCCGAACTGATGGGCGTGAAGGCCGAGCATATCTACATCGACGACCTGCGCGAGGAATTCGTGCGCGATTTCGTGTTCCCGATGATGCGCGCCAATGCCCGCTACGAAGGCGATTACCTGCTCGGCACCTCGATCGCGCGGCCGCTGATTTCCAAGCGCCTGATCGAGATCGCCAAGGAAACCGGCGCCGACGCGGTTGCGCACGGCGCCACCGGCAAGGGCAACGATCAGGTCCGCTTCGAGCTTTCGGCCTATGCGCTCGATCCCTCGATCAAGGTCATCGCCCCCTGGCGCGAATGGGACCTCACCAGCCGCACCGCGCTGATCGCCTGGGCGGAAAAGCACCAGATCCCCGTGCCCAAGGACAAGCGCGGCGAAAGCCCGTTCTCCACCGACGCCAACCTTCTGCACACCTCGTCCGAAGGCAAGGTGCTGGAGAACCCGTGGGACGAGACGCCGGACTACGTCTATTCGCGCACGGTCAACCCGGAAGACGCGCCCGACCAGCCGGAATACATCACCATCGATTTCGAGAAGGGCGATGGCGTAGCGCTCAATGGCGAGGCGATGAGCCCGGCCACGCTGCTGACCGCGCTCAACGAACTCGGCCGCAAGCACGGCATCGGCCGGCTCGACCTCGTCGAGAACCGCTTCGTCGGCATGAAGAGCCGCGGCATGTACGAAACGCCGGGCGGCACGATCTACGCCGTCGCGCACCGGGGCATCGAATCGATCACGCTCGACCGGGGGGCCGCGCACCTCAAGGACGAGCTGATGCCCAAGTATGCGGAGCTGATCTACAACGGCTTCTGGTTTGCGCCTGAGCGCGAGATGCTGCAGGCCGCGATCGACCATTCGCAAGCGCGCGTAAACGGCACCGTGCGGCTCAAGCTCTACAAGGGCCTTGCCTCGGTGGTCGGCCGCAAATCGCCCGACAGCCTCTATTCGGAACGGCACGTCACGTTCGAGGACGATGCCGGCGCCTACGACCAGAAGGACGCGGCCGGCTTCATCAAGCTCAACGCGTTGCGCCTGCGTCTGCTGGCCCAGCGCGACCGCTGAGCGGTCGGGAACCGGTCAGCATTCGAATCAGAAGACGAAAACCGGTTTCTCTGACGGGGTCGGTTCAAGTTGTCCACCGCAAAACCGATCACCTGTGGATAACTTCCAGGGTTTCCGCTTGCGCGACTCAGACCGCAGGCGCAGCATTGGCTTGTCGAAAGGGAAAGCGACCCGAAATCTGAAGCGCAAGCCGATGAATTCAGGAGTTTTTCTCCAGAGACCCGATCTGGAAAGTACGCGTTTCAATCGGCCGCAGGGTATCATCCGTGCCCGGCGGAGCGGGGAAGTGTGACCGGACAAATCGGTAAGGCGAGTGCAACGGTGACGCCAGCGGGGCGTATCGCGCGGCAAGGGCTCTGCCTCCACCCGGCGCGAAAGGTCCGGCCACGGCGAAAGCGGAACGCAGCGCCGATCCTTCAGACCCGCGGGGGTCCGTCCGACGGCGCGCCTTTCTCGGCTCGACCCGAGGGAGCGGTGCCCGGACACGAAGGAAAAACGCCCGCCCATGGCCGCGAGGCCGGCAGCGGGAACCAACGCCGCCCCTGCCCCGCCGGCAGGATCCGGCCCGGATGCAGGAAGCGTCAGTTGCCGAAGGTATGCGCAAGCATCGTCCAGGCAACGGCCTAGGGGCTTCGCGCCCCGGATGGCACGCTTTCGGACAGAAGGCACGGTCTGGCGAAGGAACCCGCCTGAGGGCGGCGGCAGTGGAGGCCGGCAGCGATGCCGGCCTCCATTTGCGTTAGGGCGATTGTCTCGCTGGCGAATGAGACGCTTGGATTGCCCACCCCCAACCCCTCCCGCAGGNNGCGGGAGGGGAGCGAGACTTGCGCCGCCGCAGGTGGCGTTAGTCGCAGCGGGGTGGGCTTGCCGCGCGCCACCCCTGCCTCTCGAAGATCACGGCTTGGCGAGCTGCCCCCGCACCGCGCCCTTGGGGAAATCGTCGGTATGGATGTTGACGTAGAACCCCGCCGGGTCGGCGAGGATCTTCTTGATCTGGTCCGGTTCCATGGCGATGCAGGCATCGCTGGTCGGCCCGGTGACTTCCAGCGTGGCCAACGGCGGCCCATCGACGCCGGCCGCGCCGGTGTGCACGTGGGCCATGGTCGGCTTGGCGATCTTAGCGCCGGACAGCGTGTAGCAGAAATCGCCGCTGTCGGGATCGAGTTCCGCGCGGAACGAACCCGTGCCGTCGGGATCGCCGCCCGCCGGCTCGTTGGCGCCGGCCAGCGTCGCGGTCAGGATCGTGGTCGCGGCGAATGCGGGGGTAACGGCAAGCGACAGCGCCAGAGCGGGCGCCAGCAGGATAGCCTTGTTCATTGCAACGTCTCTCCATCGACCGGAGATACGGACTCGCCCCCGGCCCATCGCTAGCGATACACCGCACGCGCGCCGCAAGGAACCATGGCCTTGCCTGATCCGCGCCGTCGATCCATGAGCCGCACATGACGCCCCCCAACGCCTTGCCCAACGCCTTGCAGAGCATCGACATTCTCGTCACCGCCCCGATCCGCTCGGGCGTTACCGAAGCGCTCGAAGCGACCTTCACCGTGCACCGACTGTGGGAGCAGGACGATCCGGACGCCTTTTTCGCCGCGCACGGCGCGCGGATCCGGGGAATCGCCACGACCACACTGTTCGGCAAGGTCCGCGCCGACCTGATCGAACGCCTGCCCGCGCTGGAGATCATCGCCAGCTTCGGCGTGGGGTATGACAACGTGGACGTGGCCGCCGCCGTGAAAGCCGGCGCGATCGTCACCAACACCCCCGGCGTGCTGGTGGACGAGACGGCGGACCTCGCCCTGGGCCTGCTGCTGGCGACGATCCGGCAGATCCCGCAAGCCGAACGGCATTTGCGCGCCGGGCTGTGGCCGCAGGAGCGCTTCCGCCTGTCCCCCTCGCTGCGCGGCCGGCGCGTGGGCATCCTCGGGCTCGGCGCCATCGGCAAGGCGATCGCGCGGCGGCTGGAAGGCTTCGGGGTGGATATCGCCTACCACGGGCGCACCCGGCAGCAAGGCGTGGATTACCCGTGGTATCCCGATGCGCGCGCGCTGGCGCAGACCTGCGATGTGCTGATCGTCGCCGCGCCGGGAACGGCCGAGACCGACAAGATGGTCGATGCCGCGGTGCTCGCCGCGCTCGGCCCCGACGGCATCCTCGTCAATATCGGGCGTGGCTCGATCGTGGACGAGGACGCGCTGGTAGCGGCGC
The DNA here is from genome assembly GCF_002336885.1 of Novosphingobium sp. UBA1939. Taxonomy (NCBI): domain Bacteria; kingdom Pseudomonadati; phylum Pseudomonadota; class Alphaproteobacteria; order Sphingomonadales; family Sphingomonadaceae; genus Novosphingobium; species Novosphingobium sp. UBA1939. The sequence continues at coordinate 21,147 of NZ_DDFB01000072.1, forward strand.
TGGCGAATGGCACCATCCTCGCCGCCGGGCTCGACGTCTACGCGCACGAACCGCAGGTGCCCGAAGGCCTGCTTGCCCATCCCCGGTCGGTGCTGCTGCCACATGTCGGCTCGGGTTCAGAACGGACGCGCGCGGCGATGGGCGCATTGCAGGTGGAAAACCTCGTCCGCTGGTTCACCGATCGCGCGCCGGTAACCCCGGTGCCCGAAACGGCACACCTCGTGCCGCGTTGAGGGTTCGGCTTAACACTTCTGGCTGCGGCCGCGTTCGATCACCGCGCGGCGTCGCGCCTCGACGTCCTCGGCGCTGACCTGGCTGTTGGCGGCAACAGAAACGCGATGTTCCAGCGCGATCGCCTCGCCGAACGGCAGCGCATAGCCATCGTCGATCAGCTTCTTGTAGGCAGTGACCATCGCCGGATCAGCCCCGGCGATGTCGTGCGCCAGCCGCTTCGCCGTGGCGAGCAAGTCCGCCGGCGGGACCACGCGGTTGACCAGACCCCAATCGGCGGCAGTGCGCGCGTCGAGGAAATTGCCCGACAGCGAAAGCTCCTTGGCACGGGCGATGCCGATCAGGCGCGAGAGTTTCTGCGAAAGGCCCCAGCCCGGCATGATGCCCACGCGCGCATGGGTATCGGCAAAGCGCGCGTTTTCGGACGCGATCAGGATGTCGCAGGCAATCGCCAGTTCGAACCCGCCGGTGATGGCGACGCCGTTGATCGCGCCGATCACCGGCTTGCGGCACTGCTCGATCGCCTTGACCGGGTTCTCCTCCGCCGCCTCTGCATTCGCCGCGCCCAGGTTGGACGTGTCCGCGCCCAGTTCCTTGAGGTCCAGCCCGGCGGTGAAGGCGCGCTCCCCTGCTCCGGTCAGAACCACCGCGCGGATGCCGTCGTCGCCGTCCAGTTCCTGCATGGCGCGGGCAAGGCTGGCCCGCATGGCGCGCGACAGCGCGTTCATCGCCTCCGGCCGGTTGAGCGTGACGATGGCAACCGCTCCTTCGCGATCGACGGTAACGGGCATCAGACATCCTCCCGGAGTTGTTTCGTGCCATTATGGCCCCTTGCGTGACGCGCGATCAAGCCCGCGAACGGACCGAAGCCCCTTGCGTTCCGCCCGGAATCCGCTAAGGGCCGCAGCTTCCCGTGACTTACGGGATTCGAAGAAAGCCGGAGGGGCCCCGCAATCCCGCGGATCAGCCAGCGATCGGTTAGAAGATGAAAGGACGCGAAGCATGCCGCTTTACGAGCATGTCTTTCTGGCGCGCCAGGATCTGAGCCAGGCTCAGGTCGATGCGCTTGCCGCCACCGCCACCGAAATCGTCGAGAGCAACAACGGCAAGGTCACCAAGACCGAGACCTGGGGCCTCCGTTCGCTGGCCTACAAGATCCAGAAGAACCGCAAGGCGCACTTCGTGATGCTCAACATCGACGCCCCCGCCGGCGTGGTGGCCGAGCTGGAGCGCCAGACGCAGATCAACGAAGACGTCATCCGCTACATGACGATCCGCGTGGACGAGCACGAAGGCGGCCCGTCGGTGATGATGCGCAAGAACGAACGCGACCGTAGCCGTCGCCGCGAACGCGAAGGGGAATAAGAGATGGCTCGTCCGTTTTTCCGCCGCCGCAAGAGCTGCCCGTTCTCGGGCAAGAACGCGCCGAAGATCGACTACAAGGACGTGCGCCTGCTGCAGGGCTTCATGTCCGAACGTGGCAAGATCGTCCCCAGCCGCATCACCGCGGTTTCGGCCAAGAAGCAGCGCGAGCTGAGCCAGGCGATCAAGCGCGCCCGGCACATCGGCCTGCTGCCCTACATCGTCAAGTAAGGAGCGCTACCCATGCAGATCATCCTGCTCGAGCGCATCGAGAAGCTGGGCACCATCGGCGACGAAGTGACCGTCAAGGACGGCTACGCGCGCAACTATCTGCTGCCCAACAAGAAGGCGCTGCGCGCCAACGAAGCCAACCGCAAGGTCTTCGAAGCCAACCGCGCCCGCATCGAGGCCGATAACGCGGCCCGCCGCGAAGAAGCTGGCAAGGAAGCCGGTTCGGTCGAAGGCAAGGAAGTCGTGCTCATCCGCGCGTCGTCGAACGCCGGCCATCTCTATGGCTCGGTTTCGGTCCGCGACATCGTGGAAGCCCTGGTCGATCAGGGCGCCAAGGTGTCGAAGGCGATGATCGTTCTCGAACGCCCGATCAAGACCATCGGCGTGTTCCCGGTCCGCGTTGCGCTGCACCCGGAAGTTTCGGTTCAGGTCAAGGTGAACGTCGCCCGTTCGCCGGACGAAGCCGAACTCCAGTCGCAGGGCGTCAACGTGATCGACGCGATGTTCGACAACGAAGCCGGCGGCTTCACCGAGGAAGTCGATCCGAACCTCGAACCCGGCGAAATCCCGGCGGAACTGCTGGAAGAACGCGCCGCGGAAGCCTGATCGCTTCGCGACAAGCAAACGGGAAAGGGGCGCCCCACGGGTGCCCCTTTTTTGTTGTGTCAGAACCCCGCCGCCGAAAGCTGGCCGCGCAGGTTGCGCAGGATCGGTTCGGGAACGGGCGGCAGCGCGCGCGCGGGCTGGCCCCGGCGCAGGCGCGCGCGGTCATCTTCCGAAGGTTCCACCCGGCGCACGCGCACCGCCACCTGGCCCTGCGCGCGCACGCCGAGTTGGTCCGCCGCGCCGCGCGACAGGTCGATGATCCGCGCACGGCCGACGAACGGCCCGCGATCGTTGACCCGCACGATGATCCGGCGGCCGCTATCAAGCGCGGTAACTTCCACGTAGCTCGGCAGCGGCAGCGTGGTATGCGCGGCGGTGACCCAGCCGGGAATGAACGCCTCCCCGTTGGCGGTGCGGTTGCCCGATTCATGGCCATACCAACTGGCATAGCCGAGCATATCATAGGTGGGGCTGGCGGCGGGCACGTAAGTCTGCCCACGCACGGTATAGGCCGGACCGATCCGCACCGGCGTATCGCTGACCGGACGGAAACCGCCACCACCGCCGCCCGCGCAGCCGGACAGCGCCAGCAAAAGCGCCATTGCCCCACCGATATTCGCCCGAAACCGCATCATACCTTCTTAACCTGCCGGTCCCGCCCCGGCCATACCGGTCCGCTCCGCAGTGGCGGCATAAGCCGTCTTTGCAGCGTCACCGATTGCGCGCTACATACTGCCGATGGATACACCTGAAACGATCATCACCGAGCTTTCCCGCATTTTCGACGCCGCCGTGGCCCGCCTGCGCGCGGATATCGCCGCTTTCGCCACACAGGGCACCCCGCCCCCGCCGGAACGGCGGCACGATGGCAGCTACTGCTACCCCGAACTGCGCATCCACTTCGATGGGCAGACGCTCGGCGACCATTCGACGCGCTCGTTCGGCCGGCTGATCGAGCGCGGCACCTATGCCTGCACCGTCACGCGCCCGGCCCTGTTCGAGGACTACCTGGCGGAGCAGCTCGCGCTGATCCTGTCCGACTACGAAGTGCGGATCGAAGTCTGCCCGTCCCGGCAGGAAATCCCGTTTCCCTACGTGCTGGACGGCAGCGACGGCGCTCAGATGAACGGGGTGACGCCGCAGGATCTGGCGCAGCACTTCCCCACCACCGAACTGGCCCGCATCGGCGACGAGATCGCCGACGGGCTCGACGTGCCCGAATACGAAGGACTGCTGCCGCTGTCCTTGTTCGATGGCCTGCGCACCGATTTCAGCCTTGCCCGGCTGGCGCATTACACCGGCACGCGGCCCGACGATTTCCAGCGCTACGTGCTGTTCACCAATTACCACCGCTATGTCGATGAATTCGTGGACTGGGCGGCGCAACAGGTGGGCGATGGCCATCACATCGCGCTGTCGGGCGCGGGCGGACTGTACCTTGACGCGCCGGTCGACAACGCCCGTGCGCGCCTGTCCGACACCGCCTGGCGGCGGCACCAGATGCCGGCCTACCACCTGATCGCTCCCGATCGTTCGGGCATCACGCTCGTCAACATCGGCGTAGGCCCGTCCAACGCCAAGACGATCTGCGATCACCTGGCCGTGCTGCGCTCCGAAGCCTGGCTGATGATCGGCCATTGCGGCGGGCTGCGCCCCACCCAGAAGATCGGCGATTACGTGCTCGCCCACGCCTATCTGCGCGATGATCACGTGCTTGATCCCGTGTTGCCGCCGGAAATCCCGATTCCCGCCATCGCCGAGATTCAGCGAGCGCTGGCGCAGGCGGCGGAGATGGTCAGTGGCACCGGCGGCGCGGACCTCAAGAAGCGTATGCGCACGGGCACGATCGTCACGACCGATGATCGCAACTGGGAACTGCGCTACACCCAGTCCGCACGGCGGTTCAGCCTGTCGCGCGCGGTCGGCATCGACATGGAAAGCGCCACGATCGCGGCGCAGGGCTATCGCTTCCGCGTGCCCTATGGAACGCTGTTGTGCGTCTCCGACAAGCCGCTGCACGGCGAGATCAAGATGCCGGGGCAGGCCAACCGGTTCTACGAGGAAGCCATCGCCGCGCACCTGGCCATCGGCACCACCACCTGCGCACTGCTGCGTGCCGAGGGCCCGCGCCTGCACAGCCGCAAACTGCGCGCGTTCAACGAGCCTCCGTTCCGGTAAACCGCTCACCCCGATTGTGACAGTGCCGCCGGATGCGATTCGCGTGGCGGCACCGGCCACAATCGGCGTTCCGATTGAAAAAGGTGGATGGCGCGGCCAGCTTTCGCTGCACCGCCAAAGCTGCACAAGTTACTGATTTTTTATACTATATTCGACAGCACCTCGCCAGCGCAGCGCGGGTTGCAAACATGGCACTTTCACGCCCCCCAAATTTGTACGCGACGTTTACGATTTGGAACCATCCTGAATGTTACGCGAACCGAAGCGGACGAACCTGCGTCCGTATCGCACGGAGCAGTTTGGGTCAGGCTTTGAATATGAAGGTCGGTTGCCAATGGCGCTAAAGCAGATTGAGAAGGATCAGGTCCGCGCCGGCATGTGGATTCATGCAATCAAGGGCGTGTGGTTCTTCCACCCGTTCTGGCGTGGTAAGTTCCTTCTGGAGCATAGCGACGATGTGGACGCGCTGCGCTCTGCGCGGATTTCCGGCGTGATCATCGATACCGACAAGGGGCTCGACATCAAGGTCGACCCTCCCAAGGCCGCGAACCAGCCCGCTCCTCCGCCCGCCGCCGCACCCGCGCCCCAGCCTGCGCCGCCCCGCGCGACCTCGCGCAAAAGCGCCAAGCCACGGCTCGCCCCGATCGCACCGGCAGCGCGCCAGAAGCCCGCCGCGCCCGAAACCTGCTCCATGGCAGCCGAACTCGGCCGCGCGCGCAAGACCGTGAACCTTGCGCGTCGCCTGATGTCCCAGCTTCTGAAGCAGGTTCGCTCGGGCGATACCATCGATGCCGAAAAGCTCGGACCGCTGGTGGACGAAATCGCGGATTCGCTGTCGCGCAACAATTCGACGCTCACGTCGGTGCTGCGACTGAAGCGCAAGGACGAATACACCTACATGCATTCGGTGACCGTCTCGGCGCTGATGATCAACCTTGCCCGCGAACTGGATTTCTCCGAGGAAAAGGTCCGTGAGGCCGGCATGGCCGGCTTGCTGCACGATATCGGCAAGATGGCGATCGATGATTCGATCCTGAACAAGGCCGGACGCCTGACCGACGCCGAGTTCGCCTCGATGCGGGAGCATCCCGAACGCGGGCATTCCGTACTGCGCAAGGACGATACGCTGTCGGCGCTGGTCATGGACGTGGCGCTGCATCATCACGAAAAGGTCGATGGCACCGGGTATCCCCACCGGCTGAGCGGCGACGAGATCACGCTGCTCTCGCGCATGGGCGCGGTGTGCGATGTCTATGACGCCGTCACGTCGGACCGCCCCTACAAGGCTCCTTGGACACCGGCCGAAGCGATCCACGAGATGCTGAGCTGGAACGGCCATTTCGACGAATATGTGCTGGCCGCGTTCGTGCGCTCGGTCGGCGTCTATCCGGTCGGCTCACTGGTGCGCATTCCCGGCGACCGGCTCGCGATCGTGATCGAAACGCACCGCAAGCATCCGGAACGCCCCACGGTGCGCGCTTTCGCCAGCACCACGCCCGGCGTGACAATCGAGCCGGAAGACATCAACCTGGCCGAAACGCAGGACGACATTCTGAGCTTCGAACGGCCGGCCGACTGGGACCTTCACGATTGGGAAGAACGCTGGCCCGAACTTGCCGGCGCTTCGCTCAAGAACGTCAAGGGCGAGAGCCGGAAGCGATAAGGCGGCCCGCTGGCCGCTTCGCATCCGCACCGGTATCCTCGTTGAACGCCAGCGCGCCCACGTTATCCAGGGCGAAGCTGAAGTTTTCGACCACCTTGCGGAACACCGACGAATCAAGGCCGCCACCGGTCACCACATCCCAAGACAGCACGACCGACTTGTCGGTGCCAATGGTCAGGGCGCCGAACCGATAGTCGCGCGCGAAGGCCGCCGCTTCCTGCGGCCCGAAAGGCTTGTCGGGCGTGAAACTGGCGCTGAACTGCAACGACTGGCAATTGTCGTGCATCTTCGCGTCGCAATCATAGAACAGCACGAACGTCTGCCATTTGCCGATGCGCGCGTTGATCAGCGGTTCGCCGGCGTCATCGGCGGTCAGATCGGCGCCATAGCCCAGCGAGCGCAGCGCCGCGACCACGCCATCCGGGCTGGTAGCCGTGACTTGCCGCGCCAGCGCGGCCGGTTCGGTATCGAGATTCATGCTGGCATGGGCGGGCACCGAGGCCGCAAAGGCACTTCCCAAAGCCAGAAACGCGGCAATCCGGCGCGATTTCATGATGGCATCCTCTGATTTTTATATGATTTGAGAGGATGGTGACTGAAACCGCGCCTGACGGCAAGACCTTATCGGGGAACAGGCCCTACCAGCCGCAGCCCTTCCCGCGGTTCTGCTGCTCCAGCCAGCGCGAAAGCGGCGCGAAATAGCGCACCATCGAGGCGCCGCTCATCTCGCGGCTGCCGGTGAAGGCTTCCAGCGCATCGGGCCAGGGCTTGGATGCGCCCATCATGAGCATCGCATTGAGCTTCTGGCCCACCGCCTTGTTGCCATAGAAGCTGCACCGGTGCAGCGGCCCCTTCCAGCCGGCCTGCTTGCACGCCGCCTCGAAGAACTGGAACTGCAACACCCGCGCCAGGAAATAGCGCGTATAGGGCACCACGGCGGGGATGTGATACTTTGCGCCCGGATCGAAGGCATCGGCGCTGCGCGGCGCGGGCGGCACGATGCCCTGATACTTCAGGCGCATGTCGTTCCAGGCCGTTTCATACTGCGCGGGCTTGATCGTGCCGTTGAACACGTTCCAGCGCCAGCGATCGATCAGCAGGCCGAAGGGCAGGAACGCCACCTTGTCCATCGCCTGGCGCAGCAGCAGGCCGGTGTCCTTTTCCGGCCCCGGCACCTTCGCGCGATCGAGCAGGCCGATCTGCACGAGGTATTCGGGCGTGATCGAGAGCGCCACGAAATCGCCGATCGCTTCGTGGAAGCCGTCGTTGGCGCCGTTCAGGTAAAGCGGGTCCTGCCCGTTGTAGGCGCGCTGATAGTAGTTGTGGCCAAGTTCATGGTGGATGACGCCGAAATCGTCACCGTTCACCTTGATGCACATCTTGATGCGCAGATCGTCCTTGTTGTCCACGTCCCAGGCCGAAGCGTGGCACACCACCTCGCGATCACGCGGCTTCACGAACTGCGAACGCTGCCAGAAGGTTTCGGGCAATTGCGCCAGGCCCAGCGAGGAATAGAAGCCCTCGCCCGCCTTCACCATCTTGAGCGGATCGTAGCCCTTCGCTGCCAGCAGATCGGTGACGTCGTAGCCAAGATCCCCCGCCCCGGCGGGAGCGACGATATCATAGATGTTGCCCCATTCCTGCGCCCACATGTTGCCCAGCAGGTCGGCGCGGATCGGGCCGGTCCTGGGCTGCACGGCATCGCCGTACTTCTCGTTGAGCTTGGTGCGGACATAGCAGTGCAGCTGGCGGTAAAGCGGCTGGACCTCGCCCCAGATCTTCTCGGTCAGCGCCGCGAAGGCATCGGGGTCCATATCGTAGTTCGAGCGCCACAGCGCGCCGGTATCGGCAAAGCCAAGTTCGCGCGCGCCAGCGTTGGCGATATCGACCATGCGCACGTAGTCGGCCTTCATCGGCGTGCCGACCGTATCGTGCCAGCTTACCCACATTTCCTTGAGCTTCGCCGGATCGCGCGTGGTGCCCATCGCTTCCTCGATGTCGCTACCATTGACGGGCTCGCCATTCAGCGTGCCGTGGCCCTTGCCGTAGATGCCCTGGACGCGGGCCTGCAGCGCTGCGAATTCCTCGGCCGCGCCGGGGGTGGTGGGCGCCGGCGTGGTGATCTGGGTGCGGATGACCAGCAGCTTGCGCGCGACGTCAGGCGCAAGGCCTGGCACCTTGGCGAGGATCGCCGCCTGTTTGGCCTGATCGACCTGAAGCTTCGTCAGCGCCGCGTTGCCAGCGGACGTAAGCTCGGCGGTATCGTAGGTTATGTTGGTCTGATAGACCCACTCGGTGCGGTTGGTGCGGATGGACTGGTCGAAATAGTCCTTTTCCGCCTGGGACAGCCAGGTCTTCACCGTGGCGGGTGTGGCGGCAGCATCCTGCGCGCAAGCGGGCGCGGCAAGGCCCGTCACGGAAAGACCCGCGACGGCCAGCGCAAGAACGGAAGACAGCGATTTCATGGACGGGGACTCCCTGAGGACATTGCCAGCGCCGCGCGATGCGGGCGCTTGTCATGCCTCCGTGGTTAAGCCTCCGAACGCCGCGGTCAAGCCGGACTGGTAAGAAACGAAACGATCTCCGCCCCCATTTCCGGCACGGTCACGCTGCTCATGTGCGTGCCGGGAATGGTCGCGCGGCGCGCATCGGGCAGCGCGGCGGCCAGCCGGTCGGCCGAGCCGTTGTCGTTGTCCTTGTCGCCGCACAACACCAGCACGGGCATGGTTACGCCGGCAAGATCCTCCGGCGCGGTATCCGCCATCGAGCCCAGCAGCAGCCGCGCGGCGACGCGATCGACGTTCATCGTCTTCATGAACTGCTGCGAGACATAGGCGGGATCGCCGGGCCGGATCGTGCCGAAGCGATCGATCACGTCGATAAAGAAATCGCGCCGGCCCTTCCATCCGGCCAGCCCTTCCAGCCCCATGCCCGCCAGCACCAGCCGGCGCGGGGAAAGCCCGCCCAGCACCGCCCGCGCCGAGGTGCGCGACCCCAGCGAGAACCCGCACAGGTCGAAATCGGTGAGCCCCAGATGCCGCACCAGCGCCATGGCATCGAGCGCGAGCACGTCCGCCGGATAGGAAGCCGGATCGTGGGGCGCGGCACTTTCGCCATGCGCGCGCAGATCGGGCATCAGGCATTCGAACCCGGCGGCAACAAGCTGCCCGGCGGTGCCGAACTTGACCCAGTTGATCGCGGCCGAGGAGAACAGCCCGTGCAGCAACACAACCGGCCTGCCCTTCCCCATCCGGTGCAGCGCGAGTTGCGCGCCACCGTGGCCGGCGAAGAATTCGGTGGTCAGTTCGGTCATTCGGGAACCTCCAGTCCAGCGGCCTTCCAGCGGTCGGCCACGCTCGGCGTCTGGTCGCTGCGATGGCGGGGAAGCGCGCGCGTGTCCAGCCATGCCTCGTGCAGGCTTTCCGTGCCGGCATGCGATACCGGCCGGAGGATCGAAGGATCGTCGAAACTGCCGACGGTCAGGTCCATCATGCCGGCGCCATCGAGGAAGGCAAAGCCCAGCGGCGTGCCGCAAGCCGAACAGAACGGGCGCCGCGCGATCGGGGACGAGACATACCAGTCGGGCTCGCGCTCCCAAACGATGGCATCGCGCGCAACCTGCACGAAGGCCGCCGCCACCCCGCCGGTCGCCTTCTGGCACATGCGGCAATGGCAGAGATAAGCCTCGTGGTTGTCCAGCCGCACGGCATAGCGAATGCGGCCGCACTGGCAGCCGCCGGTCATGGTGGTCAGCATGAGCGAGAGGATAGCGAAGGGGCAACGCTTAAACCAGAGTCATGCCCTACATTTAGCTATGGACTGGGGCGGCCTGCCTCGTGCCTTCCGCATCAAGGGGGGCTGGGAGATCGAGCGGCCTTTCGATGGAAATGACGCCCCGTGCCCAATCGGCAATCACGAACCTCGATTTGCCGTCTGGCTTCGCGAGTACCATCGATACGCCCACGCCCGCCACCGCCTGAGGCGCGTCCATTGCCGCAACGCCACGCGCAAGCGTGAAGAACTTAACATCCGAAAAGCGGCATCCCACCACATCGAACAACGGGCGCTCATCCGTTCCGCCATTGCGCGCAATTGCAATGTAGCCTTCCGCATCGGCGCCCTCCGCCTCAGACAGCAAGGTAAATCCGCTCAGGACGCGCTGATCGTCCTTGAATGGCCGGAAAACCTCGCCGGAGCGCATGTCCACCAGCCTCAACGCCCGGCGCCCTCCGCCTGGTACATCAAGATAATATAACGTGAGCGGCCTGTTTCCCGCATGCACCACCTCACCGATCAACCGCGTGTTGTCGACGGGCTGCGATATGGTGGATGACCCTGGAAGCTCCCTGCGTCGCACTAGGTCGGACGTCATCGGAACCAGCAGCAGCACGAGGCCCACGATCAGCAAAACGGCAATTGCTGCGAAGGCACTCGTTTTGGACGTCCTCAATTTGCGCATCAGCCGCCTTGAGAGCATCCACCGGGGTTTCTCGTCATCCACCAGGAACCAGCCCCTTCTGTTCCATGCGCCACACCGCAAGGTCGATGCGGTCCTGCCCGAAGAAGGGTTCGCCGTCAAAGACCAGCGTCGGCACGCCCCAGTGCCCGGCGGCTTCCAGCGCTTCCTGGTTGGCAGCGAGTTCGGCGTCGAGCCGTTCCGCGTCGCTCACGGCTTCGGCTTCGAGTTCGGCGAAGTCCAGCCCGGCGCGAGCGGCGGCGCCAGCAAGGTGATCGCCTTCGTGCCAGCCCTGCGTACCGCCCCAGATCAGGCGCGAGACTTCATCGGCGAAGGCCAGTGACTTGCCGCGCCGCGATGCCGCCTGCCCCATGCGCGTCAGTCGGAAGATATAGGGCTGCTCGTCCGCGATGCACCGCGTGGCGATGTCCTGCACGATCGGATCGGGGCGCGGCGGAAGGAAGGGAATGCCGTGGAACTGCGCCAGCCGCGCCACATCCACGAACAGATAGCGCAGCCAGCCGGGATGGTTCCGTTCAAAGAAATCGGGCTGCCGGATCGCCAGCGGATAGACCGGGCGCAGATTGATGGCGAGATCGTACTCGTCCGTCAGCGCGCGATAGCGGCGCGTGGCCAGGTAGCTGTACGGGCTGCGGAAAGACCAGAAAACGTCGGCGGAAAGCGTCATGGCGCGGGTGCCCTCTCCCAAGGATCAGAGGCGATCCTAGGGAGAGGGTGGCTGTCGCGCAAATGTTATGACATCGGAAATGCCGAATCCTTCCCGCAATCGGGGAAGGATTGCCGGCTTACCCCTTCTTGAGGTGACGGCGGCCCAGCAGTTCCGCGATCTGCACCGCGTTAAGCGCCGCGCCCTTGCGCAGGTTGTCGGAAACGCACCACAGCGCCAGGCCGTTATCGACCGTGGAATCCTCGCGCACGCGCGACACGAACGTGGCGTAATCGCCCACGCATTCGATCGGCGTCACGTATCCGCCGTCCTCGCGCTTATCGACGAGCATGACGCCCGGCGCCTCGCGCAGGATCGACTGGGCCTGTTCGGCGGAGATTTCTTCCTCGAACTCCAGGTGCACCGCTTCCGAGTGGCCGATGAACACCGGCACGCGAACGCAGGTGGCGACGACCTTGACCTTCGGATCGAGGATCTTCTTGGTTTCGGCGACCATCTTCCATTCTTCCTTGGTCGATCCATCGTCCAGGAACACGTCGATGTGCGGGATCACGTTGAACGCGATCTGCTTGGTGAACTTCTTCGGCTCCACCGGATCGCCGACGAAGATCGCGCGGCTCTGTTCGAACAGCTCGTCCATGCCTTCCTTGCCCGCGCCGGACACGGACTGGTAGGTCGAGACGACCACGCGCTTGATCTTCGCCGCATCATGCAGCGGCTTGAGCGCCACGACCATCTGCGCGGTCGAGCAATTGGGGTTCGCGATGATGTTGCGCCGGGTATAGCCGTCGATCGCATCGGGGTTCACTTCGGGCACGATCAGCGGCACGTCCGGGTCCATGCGGTAGAGCGACGAGTTGTCGATCACCACGCAGCCC
>NZ_DDFB01000023.1:0-12659 GCF_002336885.1 Novosphingobium sp. UBA1939
CCGGAGCGCGGCCGCACCTGCGCCTCGAACCCGCGCGGCAGCGCGATCGAAAGCCCGGTTGGCACCATCGCGTATTTTCCCGGCGGCAGGATCAGCGGCGTTTCGGCGGGAACTGCCGCCAGCAGATCGAGCCCGGCGGCATCGGCGCTCTGATAGGCCGGTAACGCCAGACCTTCGCCGTGGGGGAGTTGGCGGATGTCGACCTTGACCGTTGCGCTCACGAGGCTTTTCCCACTGTCTTTGCGATCTTCGCCACCAGTTCGNNTGTTGCGGTCGCCGCCCATCACGCCGGTCGCCGGCGACACGTCGTTGGCGACGATCCAGTCGCAGCCCTTGCGCGCGATCTTGGCCTTGGCGTTGTCGATCAAGTGCTCGGTCTCGGCGGCAAAGCCGATCACCAGCGGCGGCCGCTTGTCTTTCAATTTGGAAATCGTCACGAGAATGTCGGGATTCTCAACCAGTTGCAGTGGCGGCATGCCGGCGGAGGTCTTCTTCAGCTTCTGCTCGCCTTCGTTGGCGACGCGCCAGTCGGCCACCGCGGCGGCGAAGATCGCAATATCCGCCGGCAGCGCGGCTTCGACCTTGTGCAGCATGTCGCGCGCCGACTCGACGCGGATCACGGTGACGCCGGGAGGATCGCGCAATTCCACCGGACCGGAAACCAGCGTGACGTCGGCGCCGGCGGCCTGCGCCGCGGCGGCGATCGCAAAGCCCTGCTTGCCGGAGGAGCGGTTGGCGATGTAGCGCACCGGATCGATCGGTTCGTGGGTGGGGCCGGCGGTGACGACGATGTGCTTGCCGGCGAGCGGACGCGCGTTCGGCCCGCACATGCCGGCGATCGCCTGCCAGATCGCGGGCGGTTCGGGCAGGCGGCCGGGGCCGTATTCGCCACAGGCCATCGGGCCTTCGTCCGGCTCCAGCACGGTCACGCCATCGGCGCGCAGCGTGGCCACGTTGCGCCGCGTGGCGGGATGGCCCCACATGCGCACGTTCATCGCCGGCACGGCCAGCACCGGCTTGTCGGTGGCGAGCAGCAGCGTGGTGGCGAGGTCGTCGGCCACGCCCGCCGCCATGCGGGCGAGCAGATCGGCCGTCGCCGGGCAGACGACGACGAGATCGGCCTGCCGTGACAGCTGGATGTGCCCCATCTCGACCTCGTTCTTGAGATCCCACAGCGTGGTGTGCACGGGGTTCTCGCTGAGCGCGGCGAGCGTGAGCGGCGTGACGAAGTGCGATCCGCCTTCGGTCAGGACGCAGGTGACCGAGCCGCCCTCCTTGCGGATCAGCCGCACCAGTTCGGCGGCCTTGTAGGCGGCGATCCCGCCACCGACGATCAGGAGAATGCGCGGTCCGTTCATCGCCCGCGCTTGTGCAATGCGGTTCGCCCGCGCGCAATCCTTTTGCGCGAAAGGCGAACTTGCGGCACACCGGCCCGAAACGGAGGGACCGATATGCGTCTTGTGGTGACCGCGCTGATTTTCCTGACGGGCCTGTTCGACCTGTTCATGGCGGTTTCGTTCCTGCTCGATCCCGGCAGTGCCGGCGCGGGGCTGGGCGTGGCGGCGATCGGCATGGCCGGTGGGCCGCAGGGCGCGGCGGCGGGGCTTTCGACGATCCGCGCGGACTTCACCTCGTTCTTCGGTGTCGGCGCGTTCTGCATGATGTGGGGCGCCTGGCGCCGCAACGCGGACCTGCTGCTGGTGCCGGCGCTGCTGTTCGGCGTCTCGTTCGTGGGCCGCGCGGTGAACGTGGCGATGGTCGGCGCCTATCCGCAATGGCCCCTGCCGATGGGCGTGGAGGCCTTCCACGTCGCTCTGGCGCTTGCGGCGTGGCGACTGCTGCCGCACCACCGGATCAGCGACATCGCCGCTTAGAAGCCGCCCAGGGGCATTTTAGGGCTATCCAGGCGTGGCTCAGGCGTGCGCCGGGTGGTGGTCGCGCAGCCGCTTGGCCATGCGGAACACCCAGCGCTGCGCCGGCCGTTCGAACCAGCGGTGCGAGGCGAAGCCGGCCAGGATGGAGAGGCCCAGGAAAAAGACGAGGAAGGCGGGCTGGCTGGCGATGCGGCGCGTGCCCACCGTCTCGTCGATCAGCAACACCAGCATGAGCTGCAAGGGGAAATGCCACAGGTAGATGCCATAGGAGGCATCGCCCAGCTGCCGGCCGATGGCGAAGCGATCGTTGCGGTCGGCCAGATCGAGCGCGAGCGTGAGGCAGAGCGCGGCGAAAGTGCCGGCAAGGATCACCATGTCGCGCGATTGCCAGCCGTTCCAGGCCCAGAACGCCCCCGCCACCAGCAGCGCGCCCAGCGGCAGCAGCGTGGCCGGGCGCAACCAGCCGCGCAGCGCCATGCCATAGACAGCCACCCCGCCGAAGAAATAGCCAATGCAGGCCATCACGTCCCGGTCGGGCAGCTTGGCGAACACCGCCCAGACGAAGCCCACCGCGATCGGCAGCCCCAGCGCCAGCGGCGCGCGGCGCAAAGCGGGCAGCGTCAGCCAGAACACCGCATAGGCGAGCATTTCGGTGGAGAGCGACCACGACGGGCCGTTGAACGACTGGTTATCCTGCCATCCCCAGTACTGCATCAGCGGCAGGCTGAGCAGGAAGTGCTTGAGGTTGTTCTGGTGGTAGATGAAATCGGTGCCGTTGAGGCCCGCATAGGCCGCCTGCAGCACCGCCACGAGCATGAGCGTCAGCACGTGCAGCGGCCACAGCCGGGCCACGCGCGCCAGCCAGAAGCGCCCGCGCCCCTGCGTGTCGGCCAGATAGACGTGCGCGAAGACGAAGCCCGAGACCGCCCAGAAATACTGCACGGCGGTGTGGCCGTAGTCGTAGAGCCAGGCGAGCGCGTGGTAGAGCGGCACCACCGCCGAGCGCCGGACGTGGAAGCCGTATTCGACCGGCGGCACGAAGAAGTGCTGGTAATGCCAGAACAGCACGGCCACCGCCGCGAGCAGGCGCGAGAAATCGAGCGCGTTGAAGTGCCTCTTGGAAAGCCGCAGGCGGCCTTTCGCCGAAGGAGGCGCGGCGTTCATCCCCACCAGCCCAGCAGGCTGCCGGCGAGCGTGAGGCCCGCGCCCGCCGCGAAGGCCAGCGCATAGCCCGCCCAGCCGCCGGACGAGGTGCCCCGCTTGCGCTCCCACATCAGTTCCACGGCGGGCAGTGGCGGCGGTTCGGGCGCGCCGCCCTTGGCGGGGAAGCGGTCCTCGATCCGGCGGACCAGCGCGGGCAGGCGCAGCAGCGTTTCGGCATCCTCGCGGATGCGATCGGCAATCGCGGATTCGGGGCCAAGCTCGTCGCGGATCCAGCTGCGCACGAACGGCGCGGCGGTATCCCACATGTTGATGTCGGGATCGAGCTGGGTCGCGATCCCTTCGACCATGACCATCGATTTCTGCAGCAGCAGCAGGTGCGGCTGGGTCTGCATGTCGAAATCGCGGGTGATCGCGAACAGCCCGTCGAGCATCTGGCCCACCGAAAGCTCGCTGACCGGCTTGCCGCGCATCGGTTCGCCCACGGCGCGCAGCGCGGTCGCGAATTCGTCGACCGAATGGTAGCTCGGCACGTATTGCGCCTCGAAATGGATCTCGGCCACGCGGCGGTAGTTGCCGGTGGTGAGGCCATAGAGGATCTCGGCGAGCCACGCGCGGGCGCGCCGGTCGATGCGGCCCATGATGCCGAAATCGATCGCGGCGATGGTGCCGTCGGCTTCGACGAACAGGTTGCCCTGGTGCATGTCGGCATGGAAGAAGCCGCCGCTGATCGCCTGGTTCAGGAAGGCGAGCACCAGCCGGCTGGCCAGTTCCTTGCGATCGTGGCCGGCGGCGTCGAGCGCGGCGTTGTCGCTGATCTTGATGCCGTCGATCCAGTCGAGCGTCATCACCCGGCCGTTGGTGCGGTCCCAGTCGATCGCGGGGATGCGATAGCCGGGGAAGGCGTGCATCTGTTCGGCGAGTTCGGAGGCGGAGGCGGCCTCGCGCCGCAGGTCCAGCTCGCGCACGGTCCAGCGCTTGAAATTGGCGATGACAAGGCGCGGGCGCAGGCGGCTCGCCTCGCCACCCAGTGCTTCGAGGTGCGCGGCCGCCCATTCGTAAGTGTCGATATCGCGCGTGAACTTCTCGCGCACGCCGGGGCGCAGCACCTTGACCGCGACCTTGCGCCCTTCGGTGGTGGTGGCGCGGTGGACCTGCGCGACCGAGGCGGCGCCGACCGGTTCGGGATCGAATTCGGCGAACATCGCTTCCAGCGGGCGCTCGAACGTGGTCTCGATCTCGTGCCGGATGTGCTTGAACGCCACCGGGGGCAGACGGTCCTGCAGGCTCAGCAGGTTGCGCGCGGCTTCCTCGCCCACCAGATCGGGCCGGGTGGCCAGCGTCTGCCCCAGCTTGATCGCCGCCGGGCCGATCGCGCGGAAGGCGCCGGCGTAGTCGGGCTCCGCCGGCTGGCGCGTGCCGAACCGGGCGATGCGGCACAGGCGGCGCACCGGCGCGGGCGTGTTGGGGCTCTGTTCGAGCAGGCGCAGCGCGCCGTGGCGCGCCAGCACGCGGCCCCAGCCCAGCAGGCGGCGGATATGGGTGGCGGGCAGGGTCAAGGCCGGCGTCCCCTCAGACCTTCCAGCCCGAATGGATGGCGACAAGGCCGCCCAGGATCGGTTCGACCTTGGTGTGCCGGAAGCCCGCCGCGCGGATCATCCCCTCGAATTGCGGCATCGGCGGAAAGCGGCGGATCGATTCGATCAGGTAGCGATAGCTGTCGGCATCGCCGGCGATGGCCTGCCCGATCTTCGGCACCAGCTTGTGCGAATAGGCGTCATAGACCTCGGAGAAGCCCGGCCATTCGGTGGTCGAGAATTCCAGGCAGAAGAACCGCCCGCCGAACTTGAGCACGCGGAAAGCCTCGGCCAACGCCTTGTCGATATGCGTAACGTTACGGATGCCGAAGGCGATCGTGTAGGCATCGAAGAAGCGATCGCCGAAGCTCAGTTCCTCGGCGTTCTGGCGCGACCAGACGAGGCCGTCGATGCCGCGCTTCATCGCCCGCTCGATGCCCACGTCGAGCATGTCCTGGTTGATGTCGGATACGGTGATCGCCGCGCCCGATGCCGCCATGCGGAAGGCGATGTCGCCGGTGCCGCCGGCCATGTCGAGAATCGATTCGCCCTCGCGCGGCTTCACCCGCTTGACGAACCGGTCCTTCCACAGCCGGTGCATCCCCACCGACATGGCATCATTCATCACGTCGTATTTGCGCGCGACGCTGGAAAAGACCGCGCCGACGCGGGCGATCTTCTCCTCGGCGGGAACGTCCTCGTAGCCGAAGGACGCGGTTTCGCCCTGCGTGTTGCCCGTTCCGGCGGTGTCCGTTTCGGTGCCCGATGTGCCAGTGTTCATGCCAAGCGCCTTTAGTGGGGAATTGTCCGGACGGCAAAGCCTGTTAGGGGAGTGGGCCGGCACCGCGCGCATCAACGCAAAAAAGAAACATCATGCCCGAACTACCCGAAGTCGAAACCACCGTTCGCGGGCTGGCCACCGTGCTGGAAGGGCAGGCCATCGCGCGCGTGCGCGTCAACCGGCCCGATCTGCGCCGCCCGTTCCCCGCCGATCTGGCGCAGGCGCTGACCGGCGCGCGCGTGACCGGGATGGGGCGGCGCGCTAAGTACGGGCTGGTCCACACCGACCGCGACCGGACGATGGTGTTCCACCTGGGCATGTCCGGCCGCTGGCGCATCGATCCGGCGGACATCGGCAAACACGATCATCTGGTGCTGGAAACCGGCAACGGGCACGTGCTGGCGCTGAACGACGCGCGGCGGTTCGGCTCGGTCGATCTCGTCGATACCCCGTTGCTGGAAACCTGGCCGGCCTTCGCCGCGCTGGGGCCGGAGCCGCTGGGCGCGGGCCTGACGGCCGCGCACCTCGCCGCTGCCTTTCGCGATCGCATCGCGGCGGTCAAGCTGCTGCTGCTGGACCAGCGCATCGTGGCGGGCCTTGGCAACATCTACGTCTGCGAGGCGCTGAACCGCGCCGGCATCCACCCGGAGCGCGCGGGCGGCAAGGTCACCCGCAAGGCGCTGGAGCGGCTGGTGCCGATGATCCGCGCGGTGCTGGAGGAATCGATCGCGGCGGGGGGATCGACCTTGCGCGACTATGCCCGGCCAGACGGCGAACTGGGCTATTTCGCCAAGGACTGGCGCGTCTATGGCCGCGAGGGCGAGCCATGCCCCTGCGGCGGCACCGTGGAGCGCGTGGTGCAGGGCGGCCGCTCCACGTTCTTCTGCCGCACCTGCCAGAAATAAGAAGTTTTTGTGACAGGGTGTCCATGCCGTTGATTATGCCGCGCGCAGGCGTAGCATGGGCGGATGGAGAGGATGGCTTATCTGCTGTTTCTCGCGGCGCTGGCCCTGGGTGGCCCCGCGCCCGCGAAGGCCGATCAACCGCCCCGGCTGCGCAATCCCGCCGGGATGATCGGGCGTGACGATTACCCCAAGGATTCGCTGAAACGCGAGGAATTCGGCGTGGTCTCGGTGGCGCTGGAGGTTTCGCCGCAGGGGCGCGCGACGGCGTGCGCGGTGACCGAAAGCAGCGGCTTCGTGGCGCTCGACACAGCGACGTGCGCGCTGTTGCAGAACCGCGCGCGGTTCGAGGCGGCGAAGGATGCCGCCGGGCAGCCGGTGGCCGGGCGGTTCGCGCTTTCGACATCGTGGGGCATGGGCGAGCACATGGCTTCCTCGAACATCCGCCTGACCCTGCAGGCGGCGAAGCTGCCCGAGGACTATCGCCAGTCCGTGCGCGCGCAGGTGGCGTTCGACGAGACCGGCCACATCCATGCCTGCGACATCCTGCAATCGAGCGGCAGCGCCGCGGTCGATCGCGATGCCTGCGCGTTCATGGCCCGCAAGCTGACCGTGCCGCCGCCGAAAAGCCTGGCGCCCGGCGTGCGCCCGGAAGCGATCCGCTATGTGCTGGCGCAAGTGATGACCCGCGCCGAAGCGGAAAAGGTCGCCGCGCAGTAAGTGTGAACTTTTCCAAAATATAGAACGTTCAAATCCAGATTATGCCTCTGCATTGAAAGGCCGAGTCGCCGTATTCCTTCACTCACCCCAGCGACCCGGGGCGAACGAACGCACTTTCCAGAGCTTTCCCAGAAGGATACCGCCATGACCGTCACCGCAACGCCCACCCCCGCCAAGGCCCTGCTCGATCCGGCCAACCACGCGCTTGTCCTGATCGACTTTCAGTCGCAGATGGCCTTCGCCACCAAGTCGATCGCGCCCGAACTGCTGCGCAACAACGCCGCGCTGGTGGCCAATGCCGCCGCCGGCTTCAAGGTGCCCACGATCCTGACCACCGTGGCCGAAAAGAGCTTTTCCGGCCCGATGTTCAGCGAAATCACCGATGCCTTCCCCGGCCAGCCCCTGCTCGACCGCACGTCGATGAACACCTGGGAGGACGCCGCGGTGATCGACGAGGTCAACCGCATCGGCAAGGAACGGCTGGTCTTCGCCGGCCTGTGGACCTCGGTCTGCATCGTCGGCCCGGTGCTGTCGGCGCTGGAACAGGGCTTCGAGACCTATGTCATCACCGACGCCAGCGGCGATATTTCCGACGAAGCGCACGAGCGTGCGGTGGAGCGGATGGTCCAGGCCGGCGCGAAGCCGATCACCTCGCTGCAATACCTGCTCGAACTCCAGCGCGACTGGGCGCGGGCGGAAACCTATGACCTGACCACCGGCATCGCCCGCAAGTGGGGCGGCGGCTACGGTCTGGGCATCACCTATGCCCGCGCGATGTTCAACGCCTCGGAAGGCGCGCACTGAACCCCTTGTTTCCCCTGCGGCCGGGCGTTTCTCCCTGATCCCTCCCGCCCGGCCGTTCCTGCCAACCTCCTGTGATCCCAAGGAGAATTCCCATGAGCTTTGTTACCACCGCAGACGGTACCCGCATTTTCTACAAGGACTGGGGCAGCAAGGACGCCCAGCCCGTGGTCTTTTCGCACGGCTGGCCGCTTTCGGCCGACGCCTGGGACGGCCAGATGCTGTTCCTGCTCCAGCAGGGCTATCGCGTGATCGCCCATGACCGGCGCGGCCACGGCCGTTCCGACCAGCCCGACACCGGCAACGACATGGACACCTATGCCGACGATCTGGCGGCGGTGATCGCGGCGCTGGACCTGCGCAACGTGGTGCTGGTTGGCCATTCGACCGGCGGTGGCGAGATCGCCCACTATGTCGGCCGGCATGGCACGGCGCGGGTGGCGAAGATGGTGCTGGTGGGCGCGGTCCCGCCGCGCATGGCCGTCAGCGACATCTATCCCGGCGGCCTGCCGCTCTCCGTGTTCGACGGCATCCGCAAGGGCGTGGCCGACAACCGTTCGCAGTTCTATCTCGATCTTTCGACGCCCTTCTTCGGCTTCAACCGCGAAGGCGCGCAAGTCAGCGACGGGCTGCGCCAGTCGTTCTGGCGGCAGGGCATGCAGGGTTCGATCGTGGGCCAGTACCTGTGCGTCCACGAATTCTCGGAAGTCGATTACGCCCCGGACCTGAAGGCGATCGACGTGCCCACGCTGTTCATCCACGGCAACGACGACCAGATCGTGCCGATCGGCAACGCCGCCGAACTGGCGGTCAAGATGGTCCCGGGCGCGGAACTGAAGGTCTATGAAGGCGCGCCGCACGGGTTGACCGCGACGCACCAGGACCGGTTCAACGCCGACCTGCTGGCCTTCATCAAGGCCTGAGGAGGAGAGACCGCCATGCAGGCCATGCTCCTTTCGCTCGGCGCCGGAACGCTGGCCGGCATGGTCTATGGCCTGCTGGGGGTCAAATCCCCCGCCCCGCCGGTGATCGCGCTGGTCGGGCTGGCGGGAATCCTGCTCGGTGAACAGGCGCTGCCGGCGGCCAGGACGGCGCTGGAGCCGCCCACCGTGATGCAACCGGCAGGGCGCTGAACGCCCCGCCCTCCGAAGCGCCCGCCGGCCCGCAAGGTCCGGCGGGCGTTTTCGCGCCGGGCATGATGGCATTTGTTTCGTCATTGCGAGCGTAGCGAAGCAATCCAGAGCCTCACGTGGTGCCCTGGATTGCTTCGCTACGCTCGCAATGACGATGGGGGAGGGCGATGTCGTGCTGGCGAGGTTGCCCGGTGCTAGATGTCGCCCAGCCCTTCGAGCTCGCGGTCCTGCGCGCCCAGTTCCACGAACTGGTCCAGCAGCCACGAGGCGGCCGGGCCGGGCGGGGTATCGCGCCGCCACACGCCGTTGAAGCGATAGGTGCCGCCGACGTGATCGGGCATGTGCAGGCGCACCAGCGTTCCCGCCACAAGGTCTCCGTCGATCATCGGTAGCGGCATGTTGCCCCAGCCGATCCCTTCGCGCAGCAGGGCGTGCTTGGCCGAAAGGTCGGCGAGGCGCCAGGTCTGCGGGCTCGTGACCGAATAATCGCGGCCTTCGGTGAAGCGCGAACGGTCGGTCAGCACGAGCTGGGTATATTCGCGGCCCATGCCGGGCAAGATTTCCTTGGCGCGGCCCAGCGGGTGATCGGGCGCGGCGACGGGCACCATCGCCACCGACCCTGCCATGCGCGATTCCAGCCCTTCCACGCCGGCGGAAAGCGGGCCGGAAATGCCGACGATGGCCTTGCGGTCCAGCACCATGGCGGCGATGGCGCCCAGCGCTTCCATGTGCAGCTTGAGCTGGACGGTGGGGAACTCCTGCTTGAACGCGCGCAGCACGCGGCCCAACCGGTCGGGCGGCAGCATCACGTCGATGGCGAGGTCCACTTCGGCCTCCAGCCCGTCGAGCAGGCCTTTCACCTTGGCGCGCAGCCCGTCGATCCCCTGCGAGATCGTGCGCACTTCGGCCAGCAGGGCGCGGCCGGCCACGGTTAGCTGCGGCTTGCGCGTGCCTTCGCGGTCGAACAATTCGAGGCCCAGCTGCGCTTCGAGATTGGCGATGCCATAGCTGATGACCGAAACCGCGCGGTTCAGCTTGCGCCCGGCGGCGGCGAAGCTGCCGGTATCGACGATGGCGAGGAAGATGCGCAGCTGATCGAAAGTGGGGGTACCGGGATTGCTCACTTTTCCGATTCCTCGAATGAATTGCCGCATTTTATCTGGCTGAACGGAAAGGATGGCAACGCCTAAATGGAGCCCAACGGCGCGCTGCTTCGAGGCGCGCCAGCGGAGACATACCATGATCGAACTGCGCCCATTCGACAGCCTTGGCGGCGCCAACCACGGCTGGCTCGATGCCAAGCACCACTTCTCGTTCGCGAGCTATCACGATCCCGCGCGTGTCCACTGGGGAAACCTGCGCGTGTGGAACGACGATACGATCGCGCCCAAGAGCGGCTTTCCGCCGCACCCCCACCGCGACATGGAAATCATCACCTATGTCCGCGAAGGGGCGATCACGCACCAGGACGACCTTGGCAACAAGGGCCGGACCGAAGCGGGCGACGTGCAGGTGATGAGCGCCGGCACCGGCATCCGCCACGCCGAATACAACCTGGAGGACGTGACCACCCGGATATTCCAGATCTGGATCATCCCGACGCGCGATGGCGGCGCGCCGAGCTGGGGTTCGCGCCCGTTCCCCAAGGACGACCGTTCCGGCCACTTCGTCACGCTCGCCTCGGGCTATGACAACGACAACGATGCGCTGCCGATCCGCACCGATGCGCGGGTGGTGGGCGCGACGCTGAAGGCGGGCGAAACGGCGGAATACCCGCTGGGCCGCGATCGCAAGGCCTACCTCGTGCCCGCCAGCGGCGCGGTGCAGGTGGGCGACGTGCGCGTCAACGCCCGCGACGGCGCGGCGATCAGCGATCTTGACGTGGTGCGCATCACCGCGATCGAGGACAGCGAGATCGTGATGGTCGACGCCGCCTGACCATTCCCTGCTGATCCCCGGAACCCCGCGCCGCCCCGGCGCGGGGTTTTCCGTGTCCGCCGCAATAGCGCCTTTTGGTTTCACTCCATGAAACCATGCCGCAAGGGGAGCGGCGCGGCGCGCGCGGCTGCCCCAAAGTGCCGCAAATTTTCACGCGATGGCTCTTGACCGACTCTCGGTCCAAATTAGTATGTAACACTAACAAAATCGGGATGGCCCGATCGGGAGAGAGTCGATGGTGCAGCAAGGCGGCGTGGAGCCGCTCCCTCGGGCAGGCGGCACGGCATGAGCGGGATCGCGCTCTACCACTGGGAACCCAACGCCAATTCGGGCAAGCCGATGCTGGCGCTGATGGAAAAGGGCGTGTCGTTCGACAGCCATTACATCGACATGCTCCAGTTCGACCAGCACAAGCCCGGCTACCTCGCGATCAACCCGCAGGGCACGATCCCGGCGATGACGCACAGCGGGGCGTGGGGCACGCGCGTGCTGACCGAAAGCACCGCGATCATGGAATACGTGAACGAGGAATTCGCCGGGCCGGCCCTGATGCCCGCCGATCCGCGCGACCGCTGGCGCATCCGCTGGTGGATGAAGTTCATGGACCAGTGGCTTGGCCCCAGCTTCTCGATGATCGGCTGGAGCGTGTTCGTCGGCCCGATGGTGCGCCAGCGCGATCCCGCTGAACTGGACGCGGCGATAGAGCGCATTCCTCTGCCCGAACGCCGCGTGGCCTGGCGCAAGGCGATCAGCGGCCAGTTCGGCGAAGCGGAAATGGCGGAAAGCCGCCGCCGCGTGGCGTTGGGGATCGATCTGCTCGAACAGGAGCTGGGCAAGCGCGACTACGTGGGCAGCGACCAGTACAGCCTGGCCGACATCAACATCTTCAACAGCACCTATTCGCTGCCGCTGTCGCAGCCGGACCTCGCCGGCAAGGACCGCACGCCCAACATCATGCGCTGGCTCAAGCGGGTGTACCAGCGCGAGGCGGTGCAGAAGACCTGGGCGATGGGGCGCACCGATCTCGCCCACCGCTACAGCCTGATCATGGAAGGCATCGACTGATGGGCGCGGTTCTCTATCACGGCGAGCCGAACGGCGCTTCGCTGACGGTGCTGGCGGCGCTGGCAGAAACGGGCGACGAAGCGGCGCTGGGCATTACCTGCCGCCCGATCAACCTGCTGGCCGGCGAACGGCACCGCATCCCCAGCCTGACCGAACGCGTCGCGCTCGACATGGGGATCGAGGGCGAAGGCCCGGTGCTGGTGATCGATGGCGAGGCGATGACCGAGTCGGTGTTCCTGGCGCAATACATCGACGAACTGGCGGGCGGCGCAGGGCTTCAGCCGGCGGATTCGCACGCGCACTGGGAAATGATGATGTGGTGCCGCCAGATCACCGAACGGCTTTCGCCGGCGGCGGCGCTGCTCGGCAACCTTGCCTCCTCGCAGGCGGAAATCGCCGCCATTGGCGCGGCGGATTTCGCGGGAATCACGGCCAGCATCCCGTCCGACGATCTGCGCCAGCGCTGGCAGGCGCTGCACGATGGCACGATCGACGCGGCGCAGGTGGCCGACAGCGAGACCAAGGTGGCGCAGGCGGTCGACCGGTGCGAAGGCCAGCTTGCCGACGGGCGCGACTGGCTGATGGGCGTCTATTCGATCGCGGACATCGTCACGTTCTCCTGGCTCGCGGGCATGGAACTGCTGCGCCCCGAAGCCTTCGCCGCCGCGCCGAAAACGACCGCGTGGCTGGCGCGCGTGCAGGCGCGG
>NZ_DDFB01000085.1:0-14725 GCF_002336885.1 Novosphingobium sp. UBA1939
CTGGTGATCGGCAACCACGGCGATCGCGGCTTCGTCAACCTGCTGGGCCTGGAACTGCCGGCCGGCGGCCTGCTGGGCGTCTCGTCCGAAGGCGCGCGGGCATTTCCGCCGCTGCTGACGATCCCTTCTCATTACGATCTGGCCGGCGGCCGCGAATGGCACTTCTTCTTCGCCTGGGTGCTGGCGATCTCGGCCACGCTGTTCCTGCTCTACGCGCTGGTATCGCGCCACTTGCAGCGCGATCTTGCGCTGACGCGGGCGGAAATGCGCCCTTCACACTTGTGGCACGACATCAAGGAGCACGCCCGCCTGCGCTTTCCCACCGGCGAAGCGGCGCGGCGCTACAATCCCTTGCAGAAAATCGCCTATCTGGCGGTGATCCTGATCCTGATCCCCACCGTGATCCTGACCGGCCTGACCATGTCGCCCACCATGAATGCGGCATGGCCCTGGCTGCTGGACCTGTTCGGCGGGCGGCAATCGGCGCGCTCCATCCATTTCCTCTGCGCGCTGGGCTTCGCGGCCTTCATCGCGGTCCATCTGGCCATGGTGGTGCTGGCGGGGCCGATCAACGAACTGCGCTCGATGATTACGGGCTGGTACCGCCTGCCGCAGGCGAAGGGGCCGACAACCATCAGGACGGAGGACGCGGCATGACGATCATCACCCGCCGCAACGCGCTGATCGGCGGCACCGGGTTGCTGCTTTCGGGCTGCGACCGCATCGCCGCTTCGCCCTCGGTGCGCGAAGTGCTGACGCTGGGCGAAAAGGCTACGCGCACCGCGCAGCGGATCGTCACCGATCGCAACGCGCTCGCCCGCGAATTCACCCGCGCCGATCTTTCGCCCGTGTTCCGCGAAAACGGCACGCGCAATCCCGGATCGCCGGACTATGCCGCGCACGCGGCCGAACGCTTCGCCAACTGGCGTCTGGTGGTCGACGGCATGGTCGCCCAGCCGCTTGCGATGGGCCTGGCGCAGATCCTCGCCGCGCCGCAACGCAGCCAGATCACCCGGCACGATTGCGTGGAAGGGTGGAGCGCGATCGGCCAGTGGACGGGACTACCGCTGGGTCTGCTGCTGCGCCGCGCCGGGCTATCCGGCAACGCGAAGTTCATCGTGTTCCACTGCGCCGATCTTTATGACGGCGCGCCCTATTACGAGAGCATCGATCTGGTCGATGCCTTTCACCCCCAGACGATCCTGGCGCACAGCCTGAACGGCCAATCGCTTTCCATCGGCCACGGCGCACCGCTGCGCCTGCGCGTGGAACGGCAACTGGGCTACAAGCAGGCCAAGTACGTGATGCGCATCCAGGCCGTGAGCAGTCTGGCCGATATCTACGGCGGCAAGGGGGGCTACTGGGAAGACCACCACGACTACCAGTGGTACGCGGGAATCTGAGCCTAGGGTCAGATCGCTACACCTTCACGATCCCCCGCTCGATCAGGCTGCGCGCGCAATCGAGGATCGATTCCTCCACGGGCCGCGTGCGCCAGCCCAGCCGTTCGAGCGCATGGGCCGCGCTGGCATCGCGCACGTTGCCCAGTTCGCCGGTGATCTGGCGGATCATCGGATTGAACAGCGCGGAAAAGCGCACCAGCCAGTCCGGCAGCCGGCGCGTGGGCACCTTGCGCGCCTGAACCCCCAGGTTGTCCTTGAGCACGCGCGCCACGTCCACCAGCTTCAGGAACGGCCCCGCGCTGATGAAGCGTTCGCCAGCCAGGCCCGGTTCGGTCAGCGCGCGCACGTGCAGGTCCGCGCAATCGCGCACGTCGACGATGCCGAAGCCCAGGTCCGGGCAACCCGGCAAGGCCCCGGCGAGCAACTGGCGCACGACTTCGATCGAGGGCGAGAAATCGTCGCTCCACACCGGTCCCAGCACGGCGGCGGGGTTGACCGAGACGAACTCCATTGCGCCGCCGTTGGCCGCCACCCAATCGCGCGCGGCGCGTTCGGCGATGGTCTTGGACTTGACGTAGGCATAGACGTCTGGCCCGTCCACGTCGGTCCAGTCGCTTTCGGTGAAGTGATGCTGGCCCTTGCCATGGCCATAGGCGATGGCGGCGACGGACGATGTCTGCACAAAACGGGTCACGCCCGCAGCACGCGCGAACCGCAAGGCGCGCAGCACGCCTTCGCGCGCGGGAACGATCAGGTCATCCTCGTGCTTCGGCGCGTTGGTAGAGAACGGCGAGGCGACGTGGCACACGTGGCTGCAGCCGATCACCGCATCTGCCCAGCCGGCGTCCGCCATCAGGTCCGCCGCAAAGAAGCGCAACGTGTCGGGCGTTCCACCCAGGCGCGGTCGCAGTTCCGCCTCACGCGAAAGGTTGCGCACGGTGGCATGGACCGTCCAGCCCTGTTCGAGAAGCTGCCGCACCACAAAGCCGGCGATATAGCCGCTCGCGCCGGTCACCAGAACCTTGCCCTTCATTCCTCTTCTCCCCGCCCGCCCGCTTTCAGAAGCGGATCATGATCCTGCGCGCCAGCGCCGGCGAGATGGAATGCACCAGTTGCAGCAGCTTGACCATACCGACGCTGGCCTCGTCGGCGTTGCGCTCCATCGCCGCGATGATCTGGCGCGCGCATTCTTCCGGCGGCATCTTGCGGTTGGCGCGCCCCGCCGTCATCTGCGTATCGACCACCGGCGGCAGCGCTTCCAGCACGTGGATCGCGGTGTCCTTCAGCTGATACCGCAGCGCCATGGTATAGCTGCGCAAGCCCGCCTTGGTCGCGCAATAGACCGCCCCGCCCCCGTTGGGCGCGATGCCGAGGCCGGAGGTGACGTTGACGATCATCGCTTCGGGCTGCGCGCGCAGCACCGGCATCAACCGCGCGACCAGGTGGATCGGGGCGTGAAGGTTGAGGAAGATCGTGCGGTCGGTGGAGGCGAGGTCCGGCGCGCCATTGCGAAAATCGTGATCGGTGCCCGCCCCGGCGTTGTTGACCAGAATGGCGATCTCACGCCCGGCAAGACCCGCGAGCACCGCGTCCACGCCTTCGGGCAGGGACAGGTCGGCCTCGATCACCTCGAACCCATCGGCCCGGGCGGCGGCGATCCTGTCCGCCGTGCGCCCGGTGGTGATGACGGTAACGCCCTTGTCGCGCAACTGGCGGACCAGACGGGCGCCTATCCCGTCAGTGCCACCCGTGACCAGCGCAACCTTGCCCTGCAACCGCATGTCCTGCCTCCCCGTTCGTGCGGGAAAACTAGCACATAAGTTGCAACTTGCAACCTTTAACGCATGAGGACGAGTTCTTCCGCCATCGACGGATGAAGCGCGACGGTGGCATCGAAGTCGGCCTTGGTCAGCCCCGCCTTCACCGCGATCGCCGCTGCCTGCAGAATCTCGGGCGAATCCGGGCCGATCATGTGGATACCCAGCACGCGGTCGGTCTGGGCATCGACGATCATCTTGTACAGCCCGCGTTCCGGACGATGCGCGAAGATGTTCTTCATCGGCCGGAAATCGGACGAATAGACCTTCACATTGCCATAGGCGTTGCGCGCCTGCCCCTCGGTGAGGCCAACGCCCGCCAGCGGCGGTTGCGAGAATACCGCGCTGGGGATGCAGGCGTAATCGATCCTCACGTCCTTGTTGCCGAACACGCGGTCGGCGAAGGCGTGGCCTTCGCGGATCGCAACCGGCGTCAGTTGCACGCGATCGGTCACGTCGCCCACGGCATAGATGCTGTCGCACGTGGTCTTCGCGGTATCGTCGACCCTGATCTCGCCCCGTTCGCCCAGTTCGACGCCGGCAGTCTCCAGCCCCAGCCCGGCAACGTTCGGCCGGCGACCGGTGGCCACCAGCACGGCGTCGGCCGGAATCGGGTCCTGCGCGCCTTTCACCCACACGTGCAGGCAGCCGTCCTCCTGCTTTTCCACCTTGGTGATCGGGCAGTTGAAACGATAGGTGATGCCGCGCGCCATGGTGATCTGCAGCAGCCGATCGCGCAGCGTCTCGTCATACCCCCGCAGGATCGCGTCGCTGCGATTCACCACGGTTACCGCGCTGCCCAGTGCGTTGAAGATGCCGGCAAACTCCAGCGCGATATAGCCGGCGCCCTGGATGACGATGCGACGCGGCAGTTCGGGCAGGTGGAACACCTCGTTGGAGGTGATGCAGTGTTCGTTGCCTTCGAACTCGGGCATCAGCGGCCAGGCCCCGGTGGCGACGAGGATGTACTTCGCCGTAATATCCCTTCCCGAAGCGAGCCGCACGCCGTGCGGCCCGGTGATCGTGGCGCGTTCGAGGAAGCGTTCGACCTTGTTGTTTTCCAGCGTGGTGGTGTAGGCATCGTTCAGGCGATCGACATCCTTCAGCACCGCGTCGCGCAGCGTCGGCCAGTCGAAATGCATCTTCTCGACCGTCCAGCCGTAATTGGACGCATCCTGCAGTTCCTCGGCGAAGTGCGATCCGTACACGAGCAGTTTCTTGGGCACGCAGCCCCGGATCACGCAGGTTCCGCCGACCCGGTATTCCTCCGCCACGGCCACGCGTGCGCCGTGCGATGCCGCGATCCGGCTGGCGCGCACGCCGCCCGAACCCGCGCCGATGACGAAAAGATCGTAGTCGTATTCCTGCTCAGCCATGGTCTGCTCCTGTCGAGCGATGCATATGGCGGGCCGGTGACGGATTGCCAATGGCGGCGCGCAAGAGTTTCGTTTGCCAGACTAACAAAACTCCTGCACGGCGGCCCTGCCCTATTCGCCGATGCCGGCCGCCGCCAGCAGCGCCTCGGTGGAAGGATCGAAGCCCTCCCCGCCGCCGGACTCGATCTGTTTCGCGATCGCCTTGCCCAGTTCGACGCCGAACTGGTCGAAGGGATTGATCCCCAGCAGCATCGCCGAAACGAAGGTGCGGTGTTCGTGGAACGCGATCAGCGCGCCCAGCGTTGCCGGGTTGAGATCGTCGCAGAAGATCGTGGCCGAAGGCCGGTCGCCCGGATAGGCGCGCGCGCCGTCGTCGGAAGCCTTGCCCGCCATCAGCGCCGCCCCTTGCGCGAAACAGTTCGACAGCAGGATGCGGTGGTGCGCCGGATCGAGATCGTGGCCCGGTACCTTCACCGCCAGGAAGTCCACCGGGATCAGGTGCGTGCCCTGATGAAGCAGCTGGAACACCGCGTGCTGCGCATCGGTGCCCACGCCGCCCCACGTCACCGGCGCGCTGGGCCGGGCCAGCGGCTGGCCGTCGGCCGTCACCCGCTTGCCGTTCGATTCCATCTCCAGCTGCTGGAGATAATCGGGCAGCAGGCGCAGGCGTTCGTCATAGGCAAACACGGCGCGGGTCTGGCACCCGCGCGCCTGGGTGTAATAGAGATCGGCGAAGGCCGCGCGGACGATCACGTTCTTGTCCAGCGGGGCTTCGATGAAATGCCGGTCGATCGCCGCCGCGCCTTCCAGGAACTCGCCAAAGGCCTGCGTGCCGAGCGCCAGCGCGACCGGGAAGCCGATTGACGACCACAGCGAATAACGCCCGCCCACCGTTTCCGAAAACGGCAGCACGCGCGTTTCGTCCACGCCCCATTCCACCGCCTTTTCCGGGGCGGCGGTCAGCGCCACCACCCGGCCATAGGGATCGTCGACCCCGCCATCGCGCAGCCATTCCAGCGCGCTGGCGGCGTTGGTCATGGTTTCGGTGGTGGTGAAGGTCTTGGAGGCTACCGCGATCAGCGTCGCCGCCGGATCGCAGGCGGCCATGGCGGCTTCCAGCGCGCAACCATCGATGTTCGAGACGACATGCACGTCGACGAGCGCGCTTTCGCGGGCCAGCGCGTCGATCGCCAGCGCCGGCCCAAGCGCGGAACCGCCGATGCCGATATGGATCAGGCTTTTGACCTCACCCAGCACGCCCGCGTGGATCGCGTCGACGAGCGCCCGCATCCGCGCGTGCAGGGCGCCGGCTTCCTCGACGCTGGCATCACTGCCCACGCCACGCTGGGCGGCATGTTCGGCGGCGCGCCCTTCGGTGTTGTTGATCCGTGCGCCGGCGAAAAGCTGCTCGCGCTTGCCCGCAAGGTCCATCGTGCCGGCGATCTCGCCCAGCACCCGTTCCACGTCCGGCGAAAGGTGCGTCTTCGACCAGTCGAAGCGGATCGGCCCGCCCGGCAGTTCCAGTTCAGTACTGTAGCGCGCAAGACGCTCCGAATCGCCGAACAGGTCCTTCAGGGAAGGCCGCGCCAGTGCTTCGAGAGCGTTCCAGCCCGCAAGATCCTGTTCACTCATCGCGCCGGTATCCCTTTTCTTCGCAGTTGCGAAACTCCTCATGCCCGCTCGCAGGCCTTCCGCCAAGCGTCCCGTTCATCTCCGGTACGGGTGCGCAGACGTATTCCGGCACAGTGTATTGCACACACAACACACTTGACGAAAGCGCGCCCCCTCCACATGACCGCGACGATGACCGAGACTCCCGAGACTCCAGCCGCCCCAGAGAGCGCCGCCTCCCCCGCCGGAACGCCGGGTTCAGGAAGTTTGCCCCCGATCGCGGGCAAGCCGAAAAAGGAGAAGAAGGAGGACAGCTTCGCCGTCTTCCTGATCAAGCTGGTGCTCGTGGTCGCGATTTTCCGCAGCTTCATCTTCTCGCCGTTCAACATTCCTTCGGAATCGATGCTGCCGCGGCTGGAGAACGGCGATTACCTGCTCGCGGCCAAGTGGCCCTATGGCTTTTCCAGCTATTCGCTGCCGTTCGGCGTGCCGCTGCTGCCCCACCGCATCCTGGCCGGTACGCCCAAGCGCGGCGACGTGGTGATCTTCAAGGCGCCGCCGGGCAACGACGTGGACTACATCAAGCGCGTGATCGGCCTGCCGGGCGATACCGTGCAGATGGTGGGGGGCGTGCTGCACCTCAACGGCAAGCCCGTGCCCAAGCAGCGGATCGAGGATTTCGTGATCCACGTATCGGCCAACACCAACTGCATCTCGCCCGAGTTCGAGGCGGTGGAGAAGGACGGTTCGCCAAGCTGCCACTACCCGCAGTACCGCGAGACGCTGCCCGAAGGCAAAAGCTACAACGTGCTGGACCTCGGCTATCGCCCGCAGGACGATACTCCGCCCGTGGTCATCCCCGAAAACCGGCTGTTCCTGATGGGCGACAACCGCGACAATTCCATGGACAGCCGTTTCCCGGCGGTGGAAGGCGCAGGGATCGGGCTGGTGCCGATGGACAACCTGATCGGCCGCGCGACCATCGTCATGTGGTCCACCGATGGTTCCGCCAACTGGTTCCTGCCCTGGACCTGGTTCACCGCCGCGCGCTGGAACCGGCTTGGGGGGCTGTTCTGAGCAAGCCCCAGCCCGTCCCGGCCGCACCGCTGGCCGATGATACGATTGCCTTCCTGACCGCCCTGACCGGCCATGCGCCTTTGCGCGACGACCTGTGGCGCGAGGCGCTGACGCATGGGTCGATGGGCGAGGCGCGCGATTACCAGCGGCTCGAATTCCTCGGCGATCGCGTTCTCGGCCTCGCCATCGCCGATTGGCTGCACGAAAAGAGCGATGCCGCCGAAGGCAAGCTCTCGCAGCGGCTCAACGCGCTGGTCAGCCGCGAGACCTGTGCCGACGTGGCGCGCACGCTGGGCGTGCCCGCGCACATCCGTCTGGGCAAACAGGCGCGCGACGATGGCGGCGCGGACAGCGACAACATCCTGGGCGACGTGATGGAGGCGCTGATCGGCGCGTTGTTCGTCGACCGTGGCTTCGACGTGGCCCAAGCCTTCGTCCGCCGCGCGTGGGACAAGCCGATGGCCGGCGGCGCGGGCCAGCGCAAGCACCCCAAGGCCGCGTTGCAGGAATGGGCCGCCGGCAACCGCCGTAAGCCCCCGGTCTATACGCTGGTCCGCCGCGATGGGCCGGATCACGCCGCCAGCTTCACGGTCAGCGTCGAGGTTAAGGGCGTGGGCGTGATGGAAGCGCGTGGATCGAGCAAGCAGGAAGCGGAAACCTCCGCCGCCCGCGAATTCATGAACCGGTTCGCCTGAAAGGCCCGCCGGAAAGAGTTGCCTGCGGAAAGAATACCCGCCGGGCAGCTTGCCTTCTTCCGGCAACCGGCGCTTCACGCTAAACAGGAAACAGCCCCGCTGACTTGGGGCGGATGGAGTTATTTTGACGGAAACCAACGCAAGGGAACGCTGCGGCCTCGTCGCGGTGATCGGGGCGCCCAACGCGGGCAAGTCCACGCTGGTCAACGCGCTGGTCGGCCAGAAGGTCGCCATCGTCTCGGCCAAGGCGCAGACCACGCGCGCGCGGCTGATGGGGATCGCGCTGGAGGACCTGCCCACCGATGCGGGCGGGGTGGACCGGGTGCAGATCATCCTGGCCGACACGCCCGGCATCTTCGAGCCGCGCCGCCGGCTGGACCGCGCGATGGTCAGCGCCGCGTGGGAAGGCGCGGTCGAAGCCGACGCGATCCTGCTGGTGGTCGACGCGCGCAAGAAGAAGCGCGACTATCTCGAACCGATCCTTGCCGCGCTGGCCGAACGCAAGGAACGGAAAATCCTGGTGCTCAACAAGGTGGATTCCACCCCCAAGGAACCGCTTCTGGTCATGGCGGAGGAACTCAGCGCACAGGGATCGTTCGACGAGGTGTTCTTCGTCTCGGCGCTCACCGCCGATGGCGTGCCCGAACTCAAGCGGCGCCTTGCCGCGCTGATGCCGGAAGGCGTGTGGCACTATCCCGAAGATCAGGTTTCGGATGCCAGCGAGCGTCTGCTGGCGACCGAGATCACGCGCGAGCAGCTCTACCGCCAGTTGCATGACGAACTGCCCTATGACAGCGCCGTGCGGCCCGAAAGCTACCAGCACAAGGCCGATGAGTCGGTGGAAATCCACCAGCAGATCGTGATCGCACGCGATAGCCAGAAATCCATCGTGCTGGGCAAGGGCGGCGCCAGGATCAAGGCGATCGGCGAGGCCGCGCGCAAGGAACTGGCGGATTTGCTGGGCGTAAAAGTCCACCTTTTCCTGCACGTGAAGGTGGAGGAAGGCTGGGCCGACAGCCGCGAAATCTACGAGGAAATCGGGCTGGACTGGGTGAAGTGACGGCCTTGCGGGCGGGTATCCTTGCCCTTGCATCCGCCTTGGCCCTCCCGTCGGGCGCGGTGGCGCAAGGTCTGCCCGCCGGCGCACGCTATGTCGCCATTGGCGATTCCTTCGCGTCCGGCCTGCAGCTTGGCCCGCCCGACCCCGGCACGCCGCCGCGCTGTTCGCGCACGGCCGCCAGTTACGGCCATCTCGTGGCCCAGCGCCTGAACCTGGTGCTGGCGGACGCGACGTGCAGTTCGGCCAGGACGGAACACGTGCTGGGCCGGTGGGACGAACTGCCGCCGCAGATCGATGCCGTCACGCCGGATACCCGGCTTGTCACCGTGACGATCGGCGCCAACGACGTGCGCTATGTCAGCGATTTCTTCGCGGGACTGTGTCGCCTTTCCCCGGAAACCCGCGCCAAGCCCGAATGCGCCGTGCCGCCCCCGCTACCCGATCAGGCCGCCTGGACCGCACTGGAAGCCAACCTGCGCCTGATTGCCGCGCAGGTACGCACCCGCGCACCGGCTGCGCGGCTGGTGTTCGTCGATTATCTGGCGCTGCTGCCCCGCCTGGTCCTGTGCGATCGCACGCCCCTGACCCCCGCCGAAGCCGCCGACCGGCGCGCGGTGGGTGACCGGCTGCGGGAGGTGATCGCGCGCGTCGCCGGGCAGGAGGGAGCGCTGCTGATCGAGGCGGCCCGCATGTCACGTTCCCACACGCCCTGTTCCGTCATCCCCTGGGCCTCTGGCTATCCGGGTTTCGGAACGGGTCCCGCCTGGCACCCGACCGCGCTCGGCCACGCCGCCATTGCCGACGAAATCGTGCGACGGCTGGCCCCGGTGCCCGGCGCGACACCTCCCCCACCGGTGTTCATCGTAACCCCACGGTCCCCAACACGCTGACCGACACTGCGGTATTCCCGCGGGGGCCCGGCGCGAGAGCCGTTCCTCCCACCGTTCCGCCTTGCGGTTTCCGATTGTCGTTCACTGGCGATACAGGTTATGGCGCCAAATGAGGGGCGTCGGCCATTATCGCGTTCGCAAGCGCGAAGGTATCGATTTGCTCGCCCGTTACAGGTCTAGCGTGCAGCAGCAACGGAGCGAATGAATGGTCGAAAGCGTCGGTGCCGTCCGGACGACGTCGGTCCGAACCCAGGATGCACCGCCCCTGCTCTCGGCCACCCTTCCGGTCCGGGCCGCCGCCGCGTGGCGGCAGCTCCGCCTGCCGGACTGGCTGACGCTGGCGTTGAGCTACCTTACGCTGACGCTGCTGCTGCGCGCGCTGCTGATCGGCAATCCGGTGATCCACATCGACGAACAGTTCTATCTGCTCGTCGGAGACCGGATGCTGCACGGCGCGGTGCCCTATGTGGACATCTGGGATCGCAAGCCGATCGGCCTGTTCCTGCTGTTCGAACTCTTCCACCTGTTCCCCGGCGATGGCGTCGTCACCTACCAGCTTGCGGGTGTGCTCAGCACGGTGGCAACAGCGATGGTGATCGAGCGGCTTTCGCGCGAGATCGCGCCGCGGGCGGGCGCGTGGCAGGCCGGGTTCGCCTACATCCTGTTCATGCCAGTGTTCAACTGTGTGCTGGGACAGGCGCCGGTGTTCTTCAATCTGCCGGTCGCACTTGCCGCCTGGGCCGTGGTCGACACGCTCAAGCGCCTTGAAGACCCGCAACTGCTCTGGCGCGGCGCCGGCATCATGGCGCTGGTCGGCATCGCCATGCAGATCAAGTACACGGTGGTGTTCGAAGGCGTGGCCTTCGGCGCGCTGCTGCTCGGCCGCGCCTATGCCGATGTCTGGTCATGGAAGAAGCTGGGCGCCGCCGCCGTGCTCTGGATAGGTGCCGCTCTGGCGCCGACGGCGCTCGCGCTCGGCATCTATGGCGCGATGGGCCATGCCGGCGCCTTCATGCAGGCCAATTTCTTCTCGATCATGTCGCGCCAGTCCGATGGCGAGGCCTGGTGGCGGCTGACCAAGGAAATGCTCACCCTCGCCCCGTTCTGGCTCGCGATCTTCCACGCCCCGCGCCATCTGGCAATGACCGGCGGTTCCTATCCGCGCGCGCGGCATGTGCTGCGGGCCTGGGGCGTGGCGGCGTTCGCCGGATTCCTGGCGTTCGGCACCTGGTACGATCACTACGTCGGGCCTCTGCTGGCCCCCCTGTGCATTCTGGCCGCACCCGCGCTGGGGCGGCAGATCCGCAGCGAGAAGTGGTATGCGCGGTTCATGCTGGGGCTGGGCGCGATCGGCGGCGTGGTCGTCCCCGCCTACCAGTTCTATCACCATGGCACGCTTGGCGATGTGGAACACGCAACCAGCCTGATCCGGGCTGAGCTGGGCGACGGCTGTTTCTACATGAACGAAGGCGATCCGGTGCTCTACCAGACCACCAACGCCTGCCTTGCCACGAGCTATATCTTCCCCACGCACCTTGCCGGAGCGGTGGAAAGCCGTTCGCTGGGCATCGATGTGGAAGACGAGATGCGGCGGATCATGGCACGGCGCCCCAGCGTGGTGATGGTTGGCGTCAAGCCGCTGTCACGGCCAGCCAACCAGTCTTCGCGCGCGCTGCTGATGCGGCTGCTGGACCGCGACTACGAAACCTACGCCACGGTCGCGATCGGCACCCGCAACTTCCGCCTGTACCGCCTCAAGCCCGTTCAGCCCGAAATCGCCCCGCGCCACGCCGCCGATCGCTGACGCCAGCGCCTCATTCCCGCTGCCCCTCTTAACAGCATCGGCCTGTTCGGATCATGCCCGCGCCACGCGATTTTACTGACACAACCGGCCGCAAGATTCCGACGGCCTGGCGCGCGTTGGCGCCCATACTCGGGATGGCGCTGGTGTTCCGGCTGGCGATGGCGAGCCAGACCATTGTCCACCAGCCGGATGAAATCTGGCAGTATCTGGAGCCCGCCTGGGGCCGCCTGACCGGCCACTGGATCGTGGCGTGGGAATTCCACGAAGGCATTCGCGGCTGGCTGGTGCCGATGCTGCTCACCCCTTCGCTCGCGCTCGGCCACGCGATCGCGCCGGACACGATGCTGCATCTGTGGCTGACGCGGGGCCTGCTGGGCCTGCTGTCGCTGGGCGTGGTCGCCAGTTTCTTTGCCATGGGCGAACGGATCAGCCGGCAACACGCGATCGTCGCCGGCTGGGTCGGCGCGATATGGGTGGAAATCTTCTACTTCGCGGCCCGGCCTTCGGGCGACGGCATTGCGCTGACGCTGACCGTGCCCGCGCTCTGGCTGGCGATGCGGCTGCGTGAGCGCCCGTCGATGAGGCTTGCCGGGATGCTGGGTTTGCTCCTTGGCCTCGCCTTCATCGTTCGCTTCCAGTACGCGCCCGCGCTGGCGCTGATCGGTCTGCTCGCGGTCAGCGGCGATCCGCGCCGCACGCTTCTACCACTCGCCGGTGGCAGCCTCGTCGCGATCGCCCTTGGCGCGCTCGCCGACATGGCGGCCGGCGCGCCACCCTTGCTGTGGCTGTGGCGCAATTTCGCGATCAACCTGGGCGAAAACCGCAGCGCCTCGTTCGGCACCCAGCCGCCGTGGTGGTTCGTGACGCAGATCGGCGCGACCTGGCATATCGCCATGCTCGTCCTGCTGCCCTCCCTGCTGACCGGCGCACGCCGCTTTCCGTTCGTGGCGCTCATCGCGCTAGTCGTGATCGCCAGCCACTCGCTGATCCCACACAAGGAATACCGGTTTGTCATCCTCGCCATCGCGCTGGGCATATTCCTGGCGGCCATCGGGTCCGTCGATCTGTGGAAGGCACTGGCGGGGCGTTGGCGTGTAGCGGAGCGCATCAACGCCACCATCGCGCTCTGCGTGCTGTGGTTCCTGCTCTCCGCCGTCGTCGGCGCGACCAAGCCGTTCAGCGCCTATTGGGGGAACGGGCGCGCGGCCAACACCATGCTGGCCAAGGCCGGCCGCACTCCCGGCATCTGCGGCCTGGCGCTATTCCAGGAGCCGGACCTGCCGATGGCCAACTATACTTACCTGAACCGCTCCGTTCCCGTCATGCTGCTGGAAGGCCGCCGATCGGCGGCATCGGCGCAGGCTATGGCTCCGGCTTTCAACGTCATCATCGCGCCACGCCTGTCCGCGCCCGAATTGCCCGCGTCCTATCGACAGGTGGAGTGCCTGCAACCGCACAAGGCGCCCGAAAAGCAGAAGTTCTGTCTGCTCATGCGGCCGGGCGCCTGCACCATGCCCCCCGGCGACTTCGACTACAACACCGTGCTGCGAAGGCTGGGGCATTGACGGGCCGGTTCCTCCCGCCCTTGGCGATGGCCTGCATCGCGTTGACGTCCTGCGCACCAGAGCACGGCGGAGACACCAGCGCGGGCAGCAAAGCCCGAGCTGACCGGGCCTTTGCCGCCTGCCCCACGGCTGGCCTTTCGGAAGCCATGCTGGTGCAAGGCCGGCCGATAGAGGAAACACCGGCCGGAACCTGCGTGGTCAAGGCAGCCGACGCCGGCAGCACTCAGGCAGCGCTTTTCCTCGGCGATTTCTACCGCGCCGCCACCACGCATCCCAACCGCGCGTGGGACCGCATCGATACGTTCGGCCGCGAAACGCACTGGTATCGCGAAGCAGCCAGGCGCGGGTCCGAACGCGGCCAGTTTCTCGTAGCGAGCGAAGGCGATCGGCATCCGTACATGCCGCTGCACGACAATCTGCTCGACTGGTACATCCAGGCCGCGCGGCAGGGGAACGATCAGGCCGCACTGGCCATCGCCCGGGCCTACAAGCTGGGACGCATCAAGCCCGCCGAGTTGCACGATTTCCGCACCTGGCTGGCGCAGAACGCCCGCCCCGGCTCCGTCCAGGCGAACGTGGCGGCCACGCTGGAGGAGGACCACGCGCCGATCATCAATTGACCGGCGCGCCAAGACCCGCCCCGCCTATTCGGCAGCGGCCTTCTTCGCCGCGGGCTTCTTTGCCGCGGCTTTCTTCTCGCCAGCCGCCTTCTTGGGCGCCGCTTTCTTCGGTGCCGCCTTTTTCGCCGGAGCCTTCTTCTTGCCCTTGGCCGCCCCCTTGGCGGCGCGTTCGTCGATCAGGGCGATCGCTTCCTCCAGCGTCAGCGCTTCGGGCTGCTTGTCGCGCGGGAGCGTGGCGTTGGTGGTGCCGTCGGTGACGTAAGGGCCATAGCGTCCCGCCATCAGCTTGATCTCGCCGCCCGAAGTCGGGTGCGGCCCAAACGTCTTGAGCGGTTCGGCCGGCGCGCGCGATCCCCGCGCGGCGGCGCCGTTGGCGGCTTCGGCCAGCTTGACCACGGCCGCGTTCATGCCCGTTTCGAACACTTCGGCGGTCGAGCGCAGCCGCGCATACTTGCCGTCATGCGCCAGATAGGGGCCATAGCGCCCGATGCTGGCCGTGATCGGCTTGCCGCTTTCCGGATGCGCCCCGATCTCGCGCGGGAGGCTGAGCAGCTTGAGCGCCCATTCCAGATCCAGCTCGCCGATATCCTTCGGGATCGAGGCGCGCTTCGCCTCCTTGCCCTCGCCGAGCTGGATATAGGGGCCGAACCGCCCGGACTTGCGCTCCACCTCCAGCCCGGTCTCGGGATCGCGGCCGAGCGATTCCGGGCCGGTGCTCTCCCCGTTCTCGCCGCCCGGCTGGGCGAAGCGGCGAGTGTATTTGCATTCCGGGTAATTGGAGCAGGCGATGAACGCGCCGAACCGGCC
>NZ_DDFB01000158.1:0-2506 GCF_002336885.1 Novosphingobium sp. UBA1939
CTGCGCCCGAGCTATTTCCCGTTCACCGAACCGTCGGTGGAAGTCGACGTGGGCTATGCCGTGGTCAACGGCAAGCGCGTGGTTGGCGGCGGCGGTGACGTCGAGAACGGCGGCTGGATGGAAGTGCTGGGCTCGGGCATGGTCAACCGCCGCGTCATCGAATTCGGCGGGCTCGATCCCGATGAATGGCAGGGCTTCGCCTTCGGCACCGGCGTCGACCGGCTGGCCATGCTGAAATACGGCATGGACGATCTGCGGGCGTTCTTCGATGGCGATGTGCGCTGGCTGCGGCACTACGGTTTCGGCGCGCTCGATGTGCCGACGCTTTCCGGCGGCGTGGGGGTGAAGGCATGAAGTTCGCGCTTTCGTGGCTGAAGGACCACCTCGATACCGGGGCCAATACTGGGGCCGACGCCGATACCATCGCGCGCAAGCTGACCGCGCTGGGCCTTGAAATCGAAGGCGTGGAGGATGCCTCCACCGCGCTGGGCGCGTTCCGCATCGCGCGCGTGCTGACGGCGGAAAAGCATCCGCAGGCGGACAAGCTGCAGGTGCTGTCGGTCGATCTGGGAGATGGCGCGCCACTCCAGGTGGTCTGCGGCGCGCCCAATGCGCGCGCGGGGCTGGTCGGCGTGCTCGGCCTGCCTGGCGCGGTCGTGCCCGCCAACGGCATGGAGCTGCGCAAGTCCGCCATTCGCGGCGTCGAATCCAACGGCATGATGTGTTCGACGCGCGAACTCGGCCTCGGCGAGGAACACGATGGCATCATCGAACTGCCGGCCGACGCGCCGGTGGGCGCGACCTTTGCCGACTACCTGGGGTCGGACCCGGTGTTTGACGTGGCGATCACGCCCAACCGGCCCGATTGCATGGGCGTGTACGGCATCGCGCGCGATCTGGCCGCTGCGGGGCTGGGCACGCTGAAGCCCGTGAATGCCGCGCCCGTCGCTGGCGCGTTCGCGTGCCCGGTGGACATCCGCATCGAGGACGCCGAAGGCTGCCCCGCGTTTTACGGCCGCGTGATCCGGGGCGTGAAGAACGGCCCTTCGCCGCAGTGGTTGCAGGACCGGCTCAAGAGCGCCGGCCAGCGCCCGATCTCGGCGCTGGTGGACGTGACCAACTACGTCATGCTCGCCTATGGCCGCCCGGCGCACGCCTATGATCTGGCGAAGCTGAACGGTGCGGTCGTGGCGCGCCGGGCCACCGATGGCGAGAAGGTCGTCGCGCTCAACGGCAAGGAATACACGCTCGATTCGACGATGACCGTGATCGCCGACGCGGCGGGCGTGCACGACGTGGCCGGCATCATGGGCGGCGAGCATTCGGGCTGCGCCGACGATACCACCGATGTCCTGCTTGAAGTCGCCTATTTCGATCCGGCGCGCATCGCCCGCACCGGGCAGGCGCTGGCGCTAACCAGTGATGCGCGCGGCCGGTTCGAACGCGGGGTGGACCCGGCGTTCCTCGATGCCGGGATCGAGCTGCTGACGCGGCTGATCCTCGACATCTGTGGTGGCGAAGCGTCCGAGGTGCTGCGCGTGGGCGCGCCGCCGCTGGCGCGCAAGACCGTGGCTTACGATCCTGCGCTGGCCGGCCGGCTGGGCGGCGTGGCGGTTGCCGAGGATGAACAGCGCCGCATTCTTGCCGCGCTGGGCTTCGAGGCGGCGGCGGGAGAAGGGGCCGGCTGGACCGTGACCGTGCCCACCTGGCGCCCCGACGTGGATGGCGCGGCCGACATCGTGGAGGAAGTGATCCGCGTGCACGGGCTGGACGCGGTGCCTTCCACGCCGCTGCCGCGTGCGGACGGGGTGGCGAAGCCCACCGCCACGCCGGCGCAGATCGTGGAACGGCGCGTGCGCCGCGCCGCTGCCGCGCGCGGGCTGCACGAGGCGGTCACCTGGTCGTTCCTGCCCGAAGGCGAGGCGGAGCATTTCACCGAAGGCAATGGCGGGCTGTGGGTGCTGGCCAATCCGATTTCGGAAGACCTCAAGGCAATGCGCCCGTCGCTGCTGCCGGGCCTGCTTTCGGCGACCCGGCGCAACCTCGATCGCGGTGCGGCGTCGGTCGGCCTGTTCGAGATCGGCCGTCGCTATCTGCGCGGTGAGGCCGGGGCGAGCGACGAGAAGCTGAGCCTCGTGGTGGTGCTGGCAGGCGAAAAGACTCCGCGCGGCTGGAAGACGGGCAAGGCGCAGGCCTTTGATGCCTTCGACGCCAAGGCCGAAGCGCTGGCGCTGCTGGCCGAAGCCGGGGCGCCGGTCGACAACCTGCAGGTGATGGGCGAGGCCGGGCCGCAGTTCCATCCGGGCCAGTCCGCCACGCTGCGGCTGGGGCCGAAGACGGTGCTGGCACGCTTTGGCATCCTGCACCCGGCGACCGCCAAGGCCTTCGATCTCGACGGGCCGGTGGCCGCCGTGGAGCTGTTCCTCGATCGCATTCCCCCGAAGAAGGCCGCGCCCGGCTTCGCCCGGCCGCACTATGCGCCGCCCGCGCTGCAGGCGGTGACGCG
>NZ_DDFB01000158.1:2536-17498 GCF_002336885.1 Novosphingobium sp. UBA1939
GGCCAGGGCGTGCCCGAGGGGCAGAAGTCGCTGGCGGTGGAAGTCACGCTCCAGCCGGGCGAGAAGAGCTACGACGATGCCGCGCTCAAGGCGATTGCCGACAAGGTGGTTGCGGCGGCGGGCAAACTGGGCGGTGTGCTGCGCGGATAGGTCGACAGATCACGCGCAAGCCGCCATGCTGCACCTGCGCAGGAGGACGGCTTGCCGTGAGGGACCATGCCTGAAAATCCCGTATCCGAAGACCTCGTCACCATCGCGTCCGGCGCGCTGACCGCGCGGGTCCATCCGCTGGGCGCGGAACTGTGGTCGCTGCGCGATGCCCAGGGCCGCGAGTTCATGACCGACGCCGATCCGGCGTTCTGGACCGGTCACGCGCCGCTGCTGTTCCCGATCGTGGGGGCGCTGGCGGGGGACCGCTATCGCATCGATGGAGATACCTTCACGCTGCCGCGCCACGGCTTCGCGCGGCGGATGCCGTTCGAGCTGGCGGCGCGGGACGACGATCGCGTCACCTTTCGCCTGACCGACAGCGCGGCGACTTGCGCGGTCTATCCCTTCGCCTTCGTGCTGGAGATGGCCTTCGTGGTGGACGGTGCGACACTGCGCATGACCGCCACCGTGTCCAACCCCGGCGCCCGGCCGCTGCCGTTCGCGTTCGGGTATCACCCCGCCTTCGCCTGGCCGCTGCCCGGCGGCGCGGCGAAGGACGCGCACCGCGTGGTGTTCGAACGGGACGAGCCGGCCGCGCTGCGCGTGCTCGACGCGGCCAGCGGACTGGTCGCCCCCGAACCGCGCGCCACCCCGGTAAAGGGCCGGGAGCTGGCGCTCTCGCCCGACCTGTTCGCTGATGACGCGCTGATCTGGGACGATCTCGCCAGCCGGGCGCTGTGCTATGGCGCGGACGGCGGATCGTGGCTGGACATCGCGTTTCCGGACACGCCGATGCTGGGGCTGTGGCAGAAGCCGGGGGCGAACTACCTGTGCATCGAACCGTGGCAGGGCCATGCCGATGTGGTGGGCTTCGACGGCGATTTCCGCGAGCGGCCGGGCGTGGTGCTGCTACCGCCGGGCGAGCGGCGCCATTTTCGCATGGACGTGACGGTGCGGGCGGCGTGAGCGAGGCCGCCACCAAAACCGCGCCGCCGCGCTCGGCCAGACGGACGTGGATACTGCTGCTGGGCGTGCTGGCGGCGCTGCTGGTCTTCGCCGGCACCTACGGCCGGCATCGGCAGGAGACGGAGATCCGCAACGTCCTGTTCGCCAATTCGGCGCTGGCGGCGGCGCAGCTCGAAGGCTGCATGATGCAGCGCGTGCCGCTGGCTGGCGGCTGGAGCGCCGTACCGGAGACGGCAGGGCACCGCCGCGCGTGGAACGCGGCGCGGACCCTGCGCGTGGACGTGATCGATCAGGGCGCGCGGCGTCGCCTTGAAATCGCGGCGCAAGGCGGTCGCGCGCTCGATGCCGGGGAAGTGGCGGCGCTGAAAGCCTGTCTGGGCGGCCAGCGTTAGCGTCCTGGCCCGCTGGACGATGGACGCCGGGCGGCCCCTCGGCTAGGGGCGCATCCCATGTCCAATCGCCGCACCTTCGCCATCATTTCGCACCCTGACGCGGGCAAGACCACGCTGACTGAAAAGCTGCTGCTGCAAGGCGGCGCGATCCATCTCGCGGGCGAGGTCAAGGCGCGCGGGCAGGCGCGGCGCGCGCGGTCGGACTGGATGAAGATCGAGCAGCAGCGCGGCATCTCGGTCACGTCTTCGGTGATGACGTTCCAGAAGGACGGCATCGTCTTCAACCTGCTCGACAC
The DNA here is from genome assembly GCF_002336885.1 of Novosphingobium sp. UBA1939. Lineage (NCBI taxonomy): Bacteria > Pseudomonadati > Pseudomonadota > Alphaproteobacteria > Sphingomonadales > Sphingomonadaceae > Novosphingobium > Novosphingobium sp. UBA1939. The sequence continues at coordinate 4,341 of NZ_DDFB01000158.1, forward strand.
GCCGGGCCACGAGGACTTCTCCGAAGACACCTACCGCACGCTGACCGCGGTCGATTCGGCGATCATGGTGATCGACGCGGCCAAGGGCATCGAGCCGCAGACGCGCAAGCTGTTCGAAGTGTGCCGGATGCGTTCGGTGCCGATCATCACCTTCGTCAACAAGGTCGATCGCGAGGGCCGCTCGGTGTTCGAGACGCTGGACGAAGTGGCCGATGCACTGGCGCTCGATGTGGTGCCGATGGCGTGGCCGATCGGCATGGGCGGCCTGTTCCAGGGCGTGCTGAACCTCGCCACCAACCAGATCAGCCGGCCCGAGGGCGACAGCCGCGAATTCCTGGGCAAGGTGGAGCCGGCGGCCGATATTCCCGATGACATCGCCGAGGAGATCGAGCTGGCGCAGGCGGGCTATCCCGAATTCGATCTCGAAGCCTATCGCCATGGCGACCTGACCCCGGTGTTCTTCGGATCGGCACTCAAGAACTTCGGCGTGGCCGAATTGATCGACGCGATCGCGAAATACGCGCCGCCGCCGCGCCCGCAATCGTCGGAGCAGGGCACGATCACGCCGGAGCGGCCCGACGTGACCGGCTTCGTGTTCAAGGTGCAGGCCAACATGGACCCGCAGCACCGCGATCGCATCGCGTTCATGCGCATGGTTTCGGGCACGTTCAAGCGTGGGATGAAGCTGACTCCGTCGGGGCTCGGCAAGCCGATCGCGGTCCATTCCCCGATCCTGTTCTTCGCGCAGGACCGCGAGATCGCCGATACGGCGGAAGCCGGCGACATCATCGGCATTCCCAACCACGGCACGCTGCGCGTGGGCGATACCCTGTCCGAACGCAACGACGTGCGCTTCACCGGCCTGCCCAACTTCGCGCCGGAGATCCTGCGGCGTGTGGCGCTGAAGGACCCGACCAAGACCAAGCAGCTGCGCAAGGCGCTGGACGACCTTTCCGAAGAAGGTGTGATCCAGGTGTTCTACCCGGAGATCGGCGCGCAGTGGATCGTCGGCGTGGTCGGCCAGCTCCAGCTCGACGTGCTGATTTCGCGGCTGGAGGCGGAATACAAGGTGGAAGCGGTGCTGGAACCATCGCCGTTCGACACCGCGCGCTGGCTGAAAGGCTCGCCCGAGGCGCTGAAGGCCTTTGCCGATTTCAACCTGTCGAATCTCGCCAAGGACCGCGATGGCGATCCGGTGTTCCTGGCGCGCTCGGCCTGGGATGTGGGCTACCAGCAGGAGCGCAACCCCGAGCTGGCCTTTTCCGCGACCAAGGAAAGATAGCCGCCGGCCGCCGCCATAAGGGTGGACTTCCGGCGCGTCTCCTGTTGCACTGCACCCAACGAAAAGGCAGGAGGGAAGGATGGATTTGCTGGGACCCACTTCGCAGAGCTTCGTCTCGCAGCGGCTGCGGCTGCACTATGTCGACTGGGGCAACACTGAAAAGCCGCCGCTGCTGCTGATCCACGGCGGGCGCGACCATTGCCGCAGCTGGGACTGGACGGCCGAGGCCCTGCGCGAGGACTGGCACGTCATCGCCATGGACCACCGCGGCCACGGTGACAGCGAATGGGTTTCCGACGGCAATTACCGCACCATGGACATGGTCTATGACGTGGCGCAGCTCGTCCACCAGCTCAACCTGGCGCCGGTGACGATCGTCTCGCATTCGTGGGGGGCCAACGTCTCGCTGCGCTATGCCGGTCTGTTTCCCGAAGACGTGCGCAAGCTGGTGGCGATCGAGGGCATCTTCCCCACGCCCGAATGGGAAATGCGGATGAAGGACGTGCCCTTCGCGCGGCGCATCCGCGAATACATCGCCGAAAAGCGCAAGGCCGCCGGCCGCCTGCCGCGCCGCTATCCCACGCTGGAAGACGCCTATGCGCGCATGAAGGCGGAAAACCCCTATCTGACCGACGAGCAGGCGCGGCACCTGACCAAGCACGGGATCAACCGCAACGAGGACGGGACGTTCACCTGGAAGTTCGATCCCTACGTCCATCTCGACCATCCGTTCGACATCAGCAACGAGCGCAAGCACGAGCTGTGGGAAGCGATCACCTGTCCCACGCTGCTGCTGAATGGTGCGGATTCGTGGGCGGGCAACCCCGAGCGTGACGGGCGCATCCGGCATTTCCGCGACGCCACGGTGATCGAGTTCGAGAACGCCGGGCACTGGCTGCACCACGACCAGTTCGGCCGCTTCATGAAGACGCTGAAGGACTTCCTGTGATCGCCGGTCCGATCGTGCCGGCGCTCAACGCCTTGCGCTGACTGCGGCCCCGGCGGTGCGGCTTACGTTCGCCAGCTACAACATCCACAAGGGCGTAGGGCTGGACCGGCGCCGCGATCCCGATCGCATCCTGGGCATCCTGCGCGAGATCGACGCGGACGTGATCGCGCTGCAGGAAGCCGATCGCCGGTTCGGCACGCGCGAGGCGGTGCTTTCGCGCCAGGCAATCCTCGAGCACAGCCCCTGGCGCCCGATCGCCCCGAACGGGGCGATGACCGGACGCGGCGGTGGCGCCCGCCCGGCGAGCATCGGCTGGCACGGCAACGTCCTGCTGGTGCGCCGCGAGATCGCGGTGGACGCGGTGGGCGCGGTGCCGCTGCCGACGCTGGAACCGCGCGGTGCGATCTGCGCGGACCTGCGCGTGGGGCAGGCCCGCCTGCGGGTGGTGGGGATGCATCTGGATCTGTCGGGCTTGCGCCGGCGGCACCAGTTGCAGGCGATTTGCGATCATGTGGAGCGCTGCGCCGGCGCGGCGCCCACCGTGCTGATGGGCGACATGAACGAATGGTCGGCGGCGCGCGGCGCCTTTCGCGGGCTGGAGGAAGGCTGGCGCCTGCTTGCACCGGGGCGCAGCTTTCCGGCGCGGCGGCCGGTGGCCCAGCTCGACCGGATCGTGGTGAGCGGCGAATGGCAGGTGGAAGACCTGGGCGTACACCACAGCGCGCTGTCGGCGGTCGGTTCCGATCATCTGCCCGTTTGGGCGCGCCTGGCGCTGCGGTCTGCCTAAAAATTAGGCAAAAGGTCCGTTTTGCACAAGATTCGGGCTGATTGCGGCCGGCGCGGGCGAATTTGCGTCCAAAAATCCTCGGATTCCTGAACTTTCGGTAAATGGCACGCCCTTTGCTTTGAGAAATCTCGCCGGCGGGTCGCCCGGCGTAGAGGCCTGGAAAGGGGGGCGTGAATGAAGTTCATCATCGCCATCATCAAGCCGTTCAAGCTGGACGAAGTGCGTGAAGCACTGTCGGCTCTGGGCGTGGCAGGGATGACGGTGTCGGAAGTGAAAGGTTTCGGTCGGCAGAAGGGGCAAACCGAAATCTATCGCGGCGCCGAGTACTCCACCAACATGCTGCCCAAGGTGAAGATCGAGATTGCGGCCAGCGATGACCTCGCTCCGCAGATCGTCGAGACGATCCAGCAGACCGCCAGCACCGAAGCGATTGGCGACGGCAAGATCTTCGTTCTGGATCTCGCTTCCGCCACGCGCATCCGCACCGGTGAATCCGGGGACACCGCGCTTTGATTTCCGACACGAGGGGAACCCATATGATCCGTAAGATGATCAGTGGCGTTGCGGGCGTGGGCGTATCGCTCTTCGCTTCTACCGCCGCTTTCGCACAGGCCGGCCCGATCAAGGCGCCGACCGCCGAGCAGATGGCCACGATGGTCAACAAGGGTGACACCACCTGGATGCTGCTTTCGGCCACGCTCGTCCTCCTGATGAGCATTCCCGCACTCGCGCTGTTCTATGGCGGTCTCGTTCGCACCAAGAACATGCTCAGCGTGCTGATGCAGGTTTTCATGATCGTGTCGGTCGCCGCCCTGTGCTGGGTGAGCTGGGGCTATTCGATGGCCTTCACCGGCGGTTCGCCGTACTTCGGCGGCCTTTCCAAGATGTTCCTGGCCGGCGTTTCGGCCTCGACCTACGCCGCGACGTTCTCGAACAACGTCTACATTCCCGAATATGCCTACGTCATCTTCCAGATGACCTTCGCCTGCATCACGCCGGCGCTGATCGTCGGCGCGTTCGCGGAACGCGTGAAGTTCACGCCGCTGATGATCTTCACGGTGCTGTGGCTGACGCTGGTCTATTTCCCGATGGCCCACATGGTGTGGTACTTCGCCGGTCCTGACTTCCTGGCCGATGCGCCGACCGATGCCGGTCTGCTCTATGGCTGGGGCGCGCTGGACTTCGCGGGCGGCACCGTCGTTCACATCAACGCGGGTATCGCCGGCCTCGTCGGCTGCCTCGTGATCGGCAAGCGCGTGGGTTATGGCAAGGAAGCCACCCCGCCGCACTCGCTGACCATGACCATGATCGGCGCCTCGCTGCTGTGGGTGGGCTGGTTCGGCTTCAACGCCGGTTCGAACCTCGAAGCCAATGGCCTGGCCGCACTCGCCTTCATCAACACCTTCGTCGCCACTGCCGCCGCCGCCGTTTCCTGGGCGATCGTCGAGCAGATCAAGCACGGCAAGCCCTCGATGCTGGGCGCCGCCTCGGGTGCCGTCGCCGGCCTCGTCGCGATCACTCCGGCCGCCGGCTTCGCGGCGCCGATGACCTCGATCATCCTGGGTCTCGTCGTCTCGCCGATCTGCTTCCTGTTCGTCTCGACCGTGAAGAACGCGCTCAAGTACGACGATACGCTCGACGTCTTCGGCGTGCACTGCATCGGCGGGATCGTCGGCGCGATCGGCACCGGCATCGTCGCCAACCCGGCGTTCGGCGGCCAGGGCTGGGTGGACTACACCGTGTTCCCCGCCGTTGCCGGCAAGTACGACATGGCGGCCCAGGTCTTCACCCAGATCAAGGCCGTGCTGCTGACGCTGGTCCTCTCGGGCGGTGTCTCCGCGATCCTCTTCTTCGCCCTCGACAAGACCATCGGTCTGCGTCCCAGCGAAGAAGCCGAACGCGAAGGCCTCGACATCACCGAGCACGGCGAACGCGCCTACAACTACTGAGTTACCGAGCTTGGCGGGGCGGGGGGTGTGATCCTCTCCCTCTCTCCCCCGACCCCGCCAGACGATGTTCCTCCTGCGAACAGACTAAGGCCGGAGTGCTAGCCCACTCCGGCCTCTTTTATTGTCTGGCGCAAAAGGAGGGCGCGACAGGCGCCCGGAAAGGTCCGCCGTTGGAAAAATGCGCGGCGCTTAAGAGCTTTGCAACCGCTGGTCGATACTGAGGTCACTTCGGCTCAACACCCAGAGCATACGAAAGACTACGTAGTGGGCAGCAACAAGCTAAGAAGTCTGTTGGGGCGTCGGTCCGGTGCAGGAGAAGGAAACTCCCGGGCGCGGCGCATGTCGCAAGGGGATGCGGCGGCTCTCTGTTTCGCTTACGAGGATCTGGGCCTCGGCAGTTTCTGGACGACCGATGGCGAGGGGCGGCTGACTTACATGTCGCCCGCCGCGCAGGCGCTGCTCGGCGGCGGCGAGGACGGCCTCATTGGCCGGCCTTTCCTGGAGCTGTTCCTGCCGCCCGATCGCGAAGCCGAAGGAGACAGCCAGCGGGCGCTGTCCTTCGCGCTGGCCCGCCGGGGCCGCTTCGAGCGCGTGATCGCCCGGAGCGAGGCCGGGGGACGGGGCTGCTGGTGGTCGATCTCGGGCGAACCGCAGAGCGATGGCAATACCTTCACGGGTTTTCGCGGGCACTGCGCCGACATTACCGGCGAGCGCGAATCCGCCGAGGAAAGCTCGCGGCTGGCCATGCACGATCCGCTGACCGGGCTGCTCAACCGCCGCCGCATGACGCAAGTGCTCGAACGCACGCTGACCGCCTACGCACTGCAGCGGCGCTCTTGCGCGATCATGCTGATCGACCTCGACCGCTTCAAGCAGGTCAACGATACGCTGGGCCACGCCGCCGGTGACGCGCTGCTCAAGCAGGTGGCCGATCGTCTGGTGAAGATCGTGGGCGACAAGGAAAAGGTCTGCCGCCTGGGCGGCGACGAGTTCCAGGTCATCCTGCCCGATCAGGAAGATCGCGGCGTGCTGGGCGACATGGCCACCTCGATCATCAGCAGCATCTCGCAGCCGTATTCGATCGAAGGCAGCCGTTGCACCATCGGCGCGTCGGTGGGCGTGGCGGTCGCGCCGTTCGACGGGCAGGCCAGCGAGGAACTGGTGCGCAACGCCGATCTCGCGCTCTATGCCGCCAAGGGCAGCGGGCGCGGCCGGTTCCGCTTCTTTTCGAACGACCTGCTGAAGGCGGCCGAAGATCGCCGCGTGCTGGAGGAAGACCTCATCGACGCGCTGCCGAAAGGCCAGCTCGAACTGCACTACCAGCCGATCGTGAAAGCCACGTCAAACCAGATCGTCGGGATGGAGGCGCTGTTGCGCTGGAATCATCCCGAGCAGGGCTGGATTTCGCCCGCGCGGTTCATCCCGATCGCCGAAGAATCGCACCTGATCTGCCGCATCGGCGAATGGGTGCTGCGCAAGGCGTGTGAAGACGCGGCCTCATGGCCGGGCGACGCGCGCGTGGCGGTCAATGTCTCCCCCATCCAGTTCGCGGATTCGTCCCTGCCCGCGCTGGTGGCGAGTGCGCTGGCGTCGTCGGGGCTGGAGCCCGACCGGCTGGAACTGGAAATCACCGAAGGCGTGTTCCTGCAGGAAGGCGGGACCACCGACGCGATGTTCCGGGCGCTGAAGGATCTGGGCGTTCGCCTGGCGCTCGACGATTTCGGCACCGGCTATTCCTCGCTCGCCTATCTGAAGACCGCGCCGTTCGACAAGATCAAGATCGACCAGAGCTTCGTGCGCGGCGCGACGGGTTCGGGATCGCGCAACCGCGCGATCATCGCCGCGATCGTGGCGCTGGCCAAGGCGCTGGACATGGAAACGACGGCGGAAGGCGTCGAATCGTTCGACCAGTTCGATCTGATGAAAAGCCTGGAAGTCAGCCATGTGCAGGGCTTCATCTACAGCCCCGCGATCACCAACGACGATTTCCTGGCCCGGCTGGATGGCGATGGATGGATCATCGCCCCGTCCGGACCCGCGCGGCAGCGGCATGACCGGCAGGCGATGTTCCGCCGGATCGGCGCGATCCACGAAGATCACTACTATCCGATCGTGCTGCGCAACCTGTCGGTATCCGGCGCGCTGATCGAGGGCATGGTGGACGTGCCACTGGGCACGAAATTCGTGCTCGATCTGGGTGACGGCCAGCTGGTCATCGCCACGGTGCGCCGTTCGCGCAAGCACCAGCAAGGTGTTGAGTTCGAACAGGAAATGGTGGCGGATGGCAATGGCGGGCTGTGTACGCGCCATCGCGTTTCGCCCTATGCCCTGACGGCGGCGGGCCTGACCCAGACGCCGGGCCATGCCGGGCCGATGCTGATCACCCGCAGCGAGGACGGCCGCGTCATGCTGCCCGCGTTCAGCCTGGCGAGCGAATGGAACGGAGCCGCCCTGCGCACCGAGGCGGCCTGAACGGCAGGCGCGGGCTACCCGTTGCGGAATTTGTCCACGCCGCCTAATGCCCGGCGCATCATGGCAGACGCGCAGACATCCCCGGACCGGCCGCAACCCAAGGAATGGATCAAGGCGATCCACGCCTATGTTCCCGGCAAGTCCACCGGGGCCGACGGGCGTCCGCTGATCAAGCTTTCGGCGAACGAGAACCCGCTGGGCACCAGCGCCGCCGTGCTCGCGGCGCGTGGTGGTGCAGGGCACGGCGCGGGGGAACCTTCGCGCTATCCCGATCCCGACAGCAAGGATCTGCGCGCCGCGCTGGGCGCGTTGCACGGCATTTCCGCCGATCGCATCGTCATGGGCACCGGTTCGGACGAACTGCTGCACATCGCGGCGCAGGCCTACGCCGGGCCGGGGGACGAGATCGTCTACGTCCGCTATGGCTTCTCGGTCTATGACATCGCCGCGCGCCGGTGCGGCGCGGTGCCGGTGGTGGCGCCGGACGCGGACTATGGCACCGACGTCGACGCGCTACTGGCCTGCGCGACCGAGCGGACGCGGGTGGTGTTCCTCGCCAATCCCAACAATCCCACGGGCAGCTTCCTGCCGCGCGAAGGGATCGCCCGGCTCCACGCCGCGCTGCGCCCGGACGTGCTGCTGGTGATCGACCAGGCCTATGCCGAATATGTCGCGCCGGGGGATGACGATGGCGCGCTTGCCCTGGCGGCCAGCGCGGCGAACGTGCTGGTGACGCGCACGTTCTCGAAGATCTATGGCCTGGCGGGCGAACGCATCGGCTGGGCGACGGGCGACGCCGCGATCGTCGACATGCTCAACCGCATTCGCGGCCCGTTCAACCTGTCGCTGACGGCGCAGGCAACCGGGCTGGCAGCGGTGGCGGACCAAAGCTTCGTGGAGGCATCGCGCCGGCACAATGCCGCGCAGCGCGCGAAGTTCGTGGCGGCGCTCAACGCGCTGGGCAACCACGGCATCCGTCCGTTGCCGAGCGAGGCGAACTTCGTGCTGATCCTGTTCGAAGGCGCGCTGAGCGCCGAGGCGGCCTATCTGGGGCTGATGGAGCACGGCTACATCACCCGCTGGCTGCCGGGGCAGGGGCTGCCGCAGGCGCTGCGCATCACCATCGGCACCGAAGCGCAGATGGACGAGATCGCGGCCGCGCTGCGGCAGATGTGCGAGACGGCGAAGTGACGACGTCCGCGCCCGCGCCGTTCCGCCACGTTGCGGTGATCGGGCTGGGCCTGCTGGGCGGATCGGTCGCCCGCGCGGTCAAGACCTACGCGCCCGATGCCACGGTAAGCGGCTTCGACGCCGATGCCGCCGTGCGCCGGCGCGCGCGGGAGATCGCGCTGTGCGATACGATCGCTGAAAGCGCGGGCGAGGCGGTGCGCGAAGCGGACCTTGTCGTACTGTGCGTGCCGGTGGGCGCGATGGGTGCTGCCGCACGGGCACTCGCGGCGGACCTGCCGCACGGCGCGCTGGTGACTGACGTGGGATCGAGCAAGGCCAGCGTGGCGCGCGCGCTGGCGGACGCGCTGCCGGGCCATGCGGTGATCCCCGCGCACCCCGTTGCCGGGACCGAGCAGAGCGGGCCGGACGCGGGCTTCGCCACGCTGTTCCGCAACCGCTGGTGCATCCTGACGCCACCCGCCGATGCCGATCCGGCGCTGCTGGCGCGGCTGGCCGCATTCTGGGAAACGCTGGGCGCGCGCGTCGATATCATGGATGCCGAACACCACGATCTGGTGCTTGCCGTGACCAGCCACCTGCCGCACCTGATCGCCTATACGATCGTCGGCACCGCGTCGGATCTCGAGGCGGTGACGCAGAGCGAGGTCATCAAGTATTCGGCCGGCGGCTTCCGCGATTTCACCCGCATCGCCGCGTCGGACCCGACGATGTGGCGCGACGTGTTCCTGAACAACCGCGATGCGGTGCTCGACATGCTCCAGCGCTTCACCGAGGATCTGATGGGGTTGCAGAAAGCGATCCGGGTCGGCGATGGCGCGGCGCTGTTCGACCACTTCGCCCACACCCGCGCGATCCGCCGCTCGATCATCGAGCAGGGCCAGGACGATGCGCGTCCCGATTTCGGTCGCGTTCACGACGCGGGCACGGACCGACGGTCAGGCCAGCAGGAATAGCAGGGCTACGGCCGCCATCACGGCGGTGGAAAGCCAGCCGCCGAGCGCCAGCGCCGGCGAGATGACGAAGGCGCCCATTACGCGCGGATTGCGGGCGATAAGCATGGTCACCACCATCAGCGGTGGCGCCAGCAGCCCGTTGACCACCGCGGCCCAGTACAGTGCGTGCATCGGATCGATCGCCAGCAGGTTGAGCGCGATGCCCGCCGCCGTGGCCAGCGCGATCACGGCATAGAACGCCTTGGCTTCGCGCAGGCGCCGATCCAGCCCCTCGCTCCAGTCGAAGGTTTCGGCGACGGCATAGGCGGCCGAGCCGGCCAGCACCGGAATGGCGAGCAGGCCGGTGCTGACAATGCCCAGCGCGAACAGCACGAAGGCGAAGTCTCCGGCCAGCGGACGTAACGCGGAGGCGGCCTGCACCGCGCTGTCGATTTCGGTGATGCCTGCCCGGTGCAGCGTTGCCGCCGTGGCGATGACGATGAAGATCGCGGTCAGGTTGGAAAAGACCATGCCCACCAGCGTGTCGATGCGGATGCGGCGCAGCTCCGCGCCGGCGGTGCGCGGCGCCACGCAGAGCGGCTTGGTGTGGCGGCGGCGCTGTTCTTCCACTTCCTGCCCGGCCTGCCAGAAGAACAGGTAAGGGCTGATCGTGGTGCCCAGCACCGCCACCAATGCCATCACGCTGGCCTTGTCGAAGGCCAGGTGCGGGATCAGCACGCCCCGGGCCGCATCGTCCCAAGATACGTGCGCCACGGCCGCCACCGCGAAATACGACAGCAGCGACAGGGTCGTCCATTTGAGGATGCTCGCATAGCGGGCATAGCTGACGAACACTTCCAGCGCGATGCTGAGCAGCCCGAAGCCGATGATGAACGGCATGTCGGGGCCGGGCAGGATCAGGGTGAGCGCCGAGCCCATCGCGCCCAGGTCGGCACCCAGGTTGATGACGTTGGCGATCAGCAGGAGCATGACCACGCCCCGCAGCAGCGGCCGGGGGTAATGGTCACGCAGGTTGTGGGCTATGCCCCGCCCCGATACTGCGCCGATCCTGCCGCAAATCTCCTGGATCGCGGTCATCAACGGCAGGCTGAACAGCAGCGTCCACGCCATGCCATAGCCGAACTGCGCGCCGACCTGGCTGTAAGTGCCGATGCCGCTGGGGTCGTCGTCGGCCGCGCCGGTGACGAGACCCGGCCCCAGCACTGCGAGAGGGGAACGGCGGGGCGGCGCTTCTTCGCCGGCTTCTTCGGGCGGCTCGGGGGCGTCAGTCATGCAGCACGTTGAGCGCCGCCAGAACCCGGGCCTCCACCTCGTCGCGGGGAAGCCCGGCGGGAATCTCCTCGCCGAAGTGATAGCGGACGGTGCCCGATCGTTTCCACAGCCGATGGTAGAGCGGGCCGCTGTTCACCGCGACCGGAATCACGGGCAGGTTCAGCAGCTTGTAAAGCCCGGCGAAGCCCGATTGCAGCGGCGCGGCCGAACCGTGCGGCACGCGCGTTCCTTCGGGAAAGATCACCAGCGGACGGCCGTTGGCGATCAGCCGGCGCGCCTCCGTCAGCATCGTGCGCAGGGCCTTTGCCCCGGCATCGCGCTCCACCCCGATCAGGCCATAGCGGACCCCCGCCTTGCCCCACAGCGGCAGGCGCATAAGCTCCATCTTGGCGAAGACGACCGGCGTATCGAACGTGGCGGGCAGCTCGATCGCCTCATAGAACGATTCGTGCCGGATCGCGTACAGCACGCCGCCGCGCGGGTGGGCGACGTTGCTTTCGCGCCGGATGCCCAGCAGATAGCGGCAGCAGGCGCGGTGATACTTGCCCCAGCTGCGGATGGCCGAGCGGAAACGATGTTCGGAGACGGACATCATCAGCGCCACCCAGATCACCAGGAACACCGTGCCCGTGTAGAACACCAGGTAGAACGCCAGGCTGCGCGGGATATCGAGGATGCTGCCGCGCGGCTGCGGCGGTGCCATCGGAGACGTCATGGTGGCGCTTGTCCTTGTTACCAGCCGGCGGCCCATGCGCCGATGCGGGCAAGCAGCTTGTTGTATTCTAGGAACAGGATGCGCAGCGAAGGGCGCGACGGCACGGCATCGCGCACGATCACGATATCGTCGGGCAATGCGGCGGCGAGGTCGAACGCGGCGCGGCGCATGTGCCAGTCGGTGGTGATGAGGCGGATCGAATGCAGGCGCTGCGCCGCCACCCAGCGCGCCGCTTCCAGCCCGTTGGAGCGGGTGTCGACCGAATCGTATCCCAGCGTGATGCAGCATTGCAGCAGGCGCGGCTCCACCCCGTATTCGGCCGCGAATTCGCCCGGCTTCACTTCGCGGTCCACCCCGGCGATCAGCAGTTTGCGCGCGTGGCCGGCGCGCAGTTCCGTCAGCGCGCGCGGGATGCGACCGCCGCCGCCGGTCACCACGACGATGCCGTCGGTGGTGCGGTCGTCGGCCGGCTGGGGCAGCAGCAGCGCGAACCACAGGAAGCCCAGCACCCAGGCGAGCATCGCCAGCGACGCGATGCGCCGGAACAGGCCGGGAGGCTTGCGCAGCCGCCTCACAGCATGCGCCTCAGGTTGCGCAGCACCGAAACACGCGCCGTCACCACCGCCAGCGCCACGCCAGCCAGCGGAATCGCGGCGATCACGATCCAGTCGCTCCACAGCAGCCCGGCGGACGTGGTCATGCCCGAGCCGAGCGCCGCGAACTGGCGGCCCAGCAGCACCACCACGATCAGGCCCACCAGCAGGCCGACAATGCCGCCCGCCGCCGCGTCCATCGCCATGCTGCGCTGGAAGATCCGCGCGATCTGGTTGTCGGTGCCGCCCAGCATGTGGACGATCTCTATCGTATCGCGATGATTGCCAAGCGCATTGCGCGAGGCCAGCAGTACGGCGGCCACGGTGGCCAGCGCCAGCAGCGCGATCAAGCCGCCAGCCAGCCATTGCAGCGCGTGGATCGCGGAAAAGACCGGGGTCAGCCAGCCCGCCTGCGCATCGACGCGCGCGGCCGGGGCGTTGCGCGCCACCCGCGCGCGCAGCGCGGCGATCCGGTCGGGCGTGGCATGGCCGGAAAGGCGCACGTCGAGCAGCGCGGGGATGGGCAGGGCTTCCACGTCGTCGCCGGGGCGGGTGCCCAGCCACGGTTCGACCAGCGCGTTCAGTTCCTCCTGCGGCACGACCCGCGCCGAGACCACGCCCGGCGCGCCGCGCAGCGTGGCCAGCGCGGCCAGCGCCTGCCGGTTGCGCTCGGCCGGCGCGGCGGACACGACCTGGACCGTGACGCCGCCTTCGACGTCCGCGCTCGCGGTCTGCGCGGCGTTGCGCAGGGCCAGGCCGCTGGCCGCCGCCACCACCGTCAGCGCGATCATGATGGCGATCACCCAGGGCATCGGGCCGGACAGGCGCGCTTCGGGCAGCAGGCGCGCCTCGTTGTTGCCCGCACGATCGCGCCGGCCATCGGCCATCGCCGCGCCAAGCCAGGAAAAGACGTTCATGGTGCGACGCTTTCAGGCCCGGGCTGGCCCGCCGCCGCCACCCCCGCTGCCGCCACCCCCGCTGCCGCCCCCGGCGCG